>NZ_CP127162.1:4430000-4730000 GCF_030263935.1 Paenibacillus polygoni
GGGGTAGATCACACGGTTTCGGGTCTACGTCCACGTACTCATTCGCCCTATTCAGACTCGCTTTCGCTGCGGCTACGGCTTTTCACCTTAACCTTGCACGGGAACGTAACTCGCCGGTTCATTCTACAAAAGGCACGCCATCACCCATAAAACGGGCTCTGACTTTTTGTAAGCACACGGTTTCAGGTTCTATTTCACTCCCCTTCCGGGGTGCTTTTCACCTTTCCCTCACGGTACTGCTTCACTATCGGTCGCTAGGGAGTATTTAGCCTTGGCAGATGGTCCTGCCGGATTCATACGAGGTTTCACGTGCCTCGCACTACTCGGGATCCGTCTCGGAGGGAACAGGCTTTTGACTACAGGGCTTTTACCTTCTCTGGCGGGCCTTTCCAGACCTCTTCAACTAACCGGTTCCTTTGTAACTCCATGTGAGACGTCCCACAACCCCAACCAGCAAGCTGATTGGTTTGGGCTAATCCGCGTTCGCTCGCCGCTACTGACGGAATCACTATTGTTTTCTCTTCCTCAGGGTACTTAGATGTTTCAGTTCCCCTGGTATGCCTTCAACCACCCTATGTGTTCAGGTGGAGATAACTGTCCATTACGACAGCTGGGTTTCCCCATTCGGACATCCCCGGATCAAAGCTTGCGTACAGCTCCCCGAGGCAGTATCGTTGTTCGCCACGTCCTTCATCGGCTCCTAGCGCCTAGGCATCCTCCGTGTGCTCTTAATAGCTTAACCATATTGTTCGGTATTTTGTCTCCTTCGCTCCACTTGTTTTGCTTACGCAAAGCCAAAAGTCGCTCACGATCCAAAAACCTCACTCAGCAATCCTTTAATCTTTACTTGTTTAACACAAGTTCAGCTTAAAGGATATTTCTAAAATCGCAAAATTGTTTCGTTATCTAGTTTTCAAAGAACAACACAAATAATGATGAAATTATTATGGTGGAGCCAAGCGGGATCGAACCGCTGACCTCCTGCGTGCAAGGCAGGCGCTCTCCCAGCTGAGCTATGGCCCCTCAAATTCCATCAAAACCGAACAAATGGATGAATGATTTGACTTATTAAGTCGATTTGAATGTTTCCGTTTCAGGAAACGATTCTCCATAGAAAGGAGGTGATCCAGCCGCACCTTCCGATACGGCTACCTTGTTACGACTTCACCCCAATCATCTACCCCACCTTCGACGGCTGGCTCCTTGCGGTTACCCCACCGGCTTCGGGTGTTGTAAACTCTCGTGGTGTGACGGGCGGTGTGTACAAGACCCGGGAACGTATTCACCGCGGCATGCTGATCCGCGATT
The DNA here is from genome assembly GCF_030263935.1 of Paenibacillus polygoni. Taxonomy (NCBI): domain Bacteria; kingdom Bacillati; phylum Bacillota; class Bacilli; order Caryophanales; family Paenibacillaceae; genus Paenibacillus; species Paenibacillus polygoni. The sequence continues at coordinate 4,431,309 of NZ_CP127162.1, forward strand.
ACTAGCAATTCCGACTTCATGCAGGCGAGTTGCAGCCTGCAATCCGAACTGAGACCGGCTTTTAAGGATTTGCTCCACCTCGCGGCTTTGCTGCCCGTTGTACCGGCCATTGTAGTACGTGTGTAGCCCAGGTCATAAGGGGCATGATGATTTGACGTCATCCCCACCTTCCTCCGGTTTGTCACCGGCAGTCACCTTAGAGTGCCCATCCGAAATGCTGGCAACTAAGATCAAGGGTTGCGCTCGTTGCGGGACTTAACCCAACATCTCACGACACGAGCTGACGACAACCATGCACCACCTGTCTCCTCTGTCCCGAAGGAAAGGTCTATCTCTAGACCGGTCAGAGGGATGTCAAGACCTGGTAAGGTTCTTCGCGTTGCTTCGAATTAAACCACATACTCCACTGCTTGTGCGGGTCCCCGTCAATTCCTTTGAGTTTCAGTCTTGCGACCGTACTCCCCAGGCGGAATGCTTAATGTGTTAACTTCGGCACCAAGGGTATCGAAACCCCTAACACCTAGCATTCATCGTTTACGGCGTGGACTACCAGGGTATCTAATCCTGTTTGCTCCCCACGCTTTCGCGCCTCAGCGTCAGTTACAGCCCAGAAAGTCGCCTTCGCCACTGGTGTTCCTCCACATCTCTACGCATTTCACCGCTACACGTGGAATTCCACTTTCCTCTTCTGTACTCAAGTTACCCAGTTTTGGGTGCGACCCGAGGTTGAGCCCCGGGATTAAACACCCAACTTAAATAACCGCCTGCGCGCGCTTTACGCCCAATAATTCCGGACAACGCTTGCCCCCTACGTATTACCGCGGCTGCTGGCACGTAGTTAGCCGGGGCTTTCTTCTCAGGTACCGTCACTCCTTGAGCAGTTACTCTCAAGGACGTTCTTCCCTGGCAACAGAGCTTTACGATCCGAAAACCTTCATCACTCACGCGGCGTTGCTCCGTCAGACTTTCGTCCATTGCGGAAGATTCCCTACTGCTGCCTCCCGTAGGAGTCTGGGCCGTGTCTCAGTCCCAGTGTGGCCGATCACCCTCTCAGGTCGGCTACGCATCGTCGCCTTGGTAGGCCTTTACCCCACCAACTAGCTAATGCGCCGCAGGCCCATCCATAAGTGACAGATTGCTCCGTCTTTCTTTCTTCCCTCATGCGAGGGAAGAACCTATCCGGTATTAGCTACCGTTTCCGGTAGTTATCCCAGTCTTATGGGCAGGTTGCCTACGTGTTACTCACCCGTCCGCCGCTAAGTCTCAGAGAAGCAAGCTTCTCATTGACTCCGCTCGACTTGCATGTATTAGGCACGCCGCCAGCGTTCGTCCTGAGCCAGGATCAAACTCTCCAATAAAGTTATTGAAAAGAGCGATAAGCTCATTTAGAAAATGCTGACGAGAACTTAAAGTTCTCTTATAGTTTATCGTCCTTCTATTAAGAAAGACGTTCATCATCCATTTGTTCAGTTTTCAAAGAACTTGTTGTTCCAGTTAATTGTTCGCAACTGGATATTCAGTATAGCATGTCGATCATTTCGTTGTCAACTACTTTTTTCGACATTTTGTTTTAACTTGTTACTTAGTTAGCTTTTCTAACTCGTAACAGTATCGCTCGAAGCGACAATAAATAATATATCATGATAAAATAAATTTGACAAGCCTTTTTCTAAAAACAATATAAAAGATAGGTATCTAGCTTAACACCTTCCTTAGATTAAGTACTTATATAACTATAACAGGAGTCGCATCTAATTACATACGACTCCTGTTTTTCTTTTACTTTACCTATAGCTGAAGCAGTCTAATAAGCTCATCTTCATCTTCAATTGTATCAATACCTAGCTGTTGGGCTTTAGCAAGCTTACTGCCTGCTTTTTCACCCGCAATCACGAGATCTGTTTTCTTAGATACACTCCCCGTTACTTTGGCGCCGAGTGCTTCAAGCCGTTCTGTAGCCTCATCACGTGTCAACTTATGAAGGGTACCAGTAAGAACGACTGTTTTACCGCTGAAGAAAGAATCGGTGACGACTACTTGCGGTTCTTCCGGTGCTTTGGCTTCTACGCCAAGCGACAGCATTTTTTCTATACTAGCTCTAACAAAAGGATCCTGGAAGAAAGTCACGATACTCTCTGCAACGATCTGCCCAACATCAGGAAGTTCTACAAGCTCTTCTACAGAAGCATCCATGATCCGATGAAGATCACGGTAATGTTCTGCCAGCATTCTAGTTGTCGACTTTCCTGTATTCGGTATTCCAAGTGCATAGAGGAAAGAAGCTAGATCTCTGCCCTTACTGTCTTCAATGGCTTGAAGCAGGTTGTTTGCTTTTTTCTCTCCAAAGCGAGACAGTCCAATGATATCCTCATAAGTGAGAGAGTATAGATCTGCAGGTTCTTTTAGTCCGACCTCGTCATAAAGTTGAATTGCCGTTTTATCGCTAAACGTCTCTATGTCCATGGCATCCCGTGAAGCAAAATGGGAGATACGAGCGACAATCTGCGGCTTACAGTTTGATTTGTTATTACAGAATAGATGCGCCCCCCGCTCTTCAAGCGGATATCCGCAGGCTGGACATTCTACTGGGTACACGATTTCTTCTCCGTCTGCTTCATCCGTAACTTTTCCAAGAATCTCAGGAATGACATCATTTGATCTGCGGATAAAGACACGGGTGCCGAGTGCATGCTTCAGGTTCTTTCGCTCAATATCCCCCACATTGTTAAGTGTACAGTTCGAAACGGTTACACCTGCAAGTTCAACCGGTTCAACGCGGGCAAGCGGAGTTACTTTTCCAGTTCGACCAACATTCCAGCTTACGGCATTAAGAACTGTTGTTGTCTCTTCTGCCTCAAATTTATACGCTACCGCCCATCTAGGGAACTTATCCGTATAACCCAAAACTTCACGCATCCGCATATTTGTCAGCTTAATGACAGCTCCATCAATTAGATAATCCAGCTTATCTCTATTTTCCTGAATTTCGGCTAGACGCTCCATGACATCATCAAATTCAGTGAAATAGCTGATATATGGGTTTACTTTGAAATGATTATCCCTAAGAAATTGCATCATCTCTTCATGACTGGAGAAGCGGATCTTATCCGAGTATCCCACATTATAAAAGAAGGCGCTTAGTTTGCGTTCTGATGTTACTTTAGGATTAAGATTACGCAGGGCACCTGCTGCGGCATTCCGAGCATTTTTGAGCGGTTCAGCTGCTGTTTCGTTATATTTACTCAGCACTGATAAGTTCATAATACCTTCGCCTTGAACCTCTATTGTGCCGTCTGTAAAAGGAATGGTTAACGGAACGGATTTGATCGTCTTAACCTGCGCTAAAATCCCCTCTCCTGTCACACCATTACCACGCGTTGAAGCCTGAACTAAGTTCCCGTCCGTATAGGTGAGGTTAAGCGTAAGTCCATCAAATTTCAGTTCAATCGCATATTCTGGAGTAGGAAGCGGATTGTCAGGATTCTTCGTATTATAGTCCTGCACCAAACGCTGTACTCTTCCATTCCAACTGCGCAGCTGTTCAATATTTTGGGCTTTATCTAAACTCCACAAAGGAGATAGGTGCTTATGAGGTTTAAATCCTTTGAGGATTTCTCCGCCCACACGCTGAGTAGGAGAATCAGGAAGAATGATTCCTCCTTCTTGTTCAAGAGTAACAAGCTCATCATACAGAACGTCATATTCTTTATCGCTGATTAGCGGATTGTCGAGTGTATAGTAGTGATAGTTATAGTGATTCAGCTCTTTTACGAGCTCTTCTAAACGATGCATCGGATCCATGCAGGGCAATCCCTCCGTGAATTAATATGTAAGGCCTGCCAGCAAAAATGAAACGGAAATAGTTTGGTTTATAGGTTTTTTAAGTGTCGAACCTATTGTCAAACCTACCCTTTTCACTCATGCCGGCTGTGGCCTTGATTCATAATATAAGCGTATATATTTATGTTTCCCTTAACTGTATTACATGATTTGAACACCATCGTCTGCAAAAGAATACCATCTTACTGCAGAAACAACGGAGACTTTTTATCACATTAAGATTCTACTTTCGTAATAGGTGCGAATCCCGCAAGCAAACGTTTGAGTCCAACGGGTGCAGGGAAGGCAATCTGAAGCTCTGTGTCGTTGCCTGTACCTTTAATAGAAACAATCGTTCCTGTTCCCCACTTACCATGCTGCACCTTATCGCCTGCCGCAAAATCTTTGGATGCTCCTGCAGCAGATGTCTGAGAACCTCCTGAACCTGTTGTAACTGTTACACGTGAAGCAGCAGAAGCGGTCGATCCGCCAAGACTAAGGTCCTTACGTGCACCGCTCCCAAAGTTACTTCCTGTACCCGTGCTGCTAAACCCTCTGCCGCTGTAGGAACCACCTGTATTATTTCCAGTTCCGCGGCGATAGCGGTCACGTGCAATCTTGGTATCCTCTTTGAGTTCTTCTGGAATCTCATCCAGGAAGCGGGATGGCGGGTTAGCTGTCGTACGACCGAATAAAGTACGCATCCGAGCACAGGTCAAGAATAACTGCTGCTCTGCACGTGTAATCCCTACATAAGCCAAACGACGTTCTTCCTCTAGTTCCTCTTCGTCCATAAAGGCTCTGCTGTGCGGGAATACCCCTTCTTCCATACCAATGACAAACACAACAGGGAATTCAAGACCTTTTGCACTGTGCATCGTCATCAGGACAACCGCATCCGCCTGTTCTTCTTCATCATCGTTCATACTGTCAATATCCGCAATGAGAGCAAGGTCTGTCAGGAAAGAGACCAGGGACTTGTCCTCATTATTTTTCTCGAATTCCATCGTTACAGACAGGAACTCATCAATATTTTCGAGACGCGCTTTGGATTCAAGGGTATTCTCGTTCTGGAACTCAAGGCGATACTGGCTCATCTCGAGAATTTTCTCTGTCAGTTCGGTAACCGAAAGATACTCAACCATCTGGTGCAAAGCAGCAATCATATCATAGAATTCTACTAATGCATTACGTGTACGGCCTGCAAAGCCAAGATCGTCAACGATCTCAAGCACACGGAAAATAGAGATTCCTCGTTCTCCTGCTGCTGCAGCAAGCTTCGCTACCGTCGTATCACCGATGCCCCTCTTCGGTACATTAATAATCCGCGTCAAGCTGATATCATCGTCCGGGTTAGAGAGAAGTTTGAGATACGCAAGAATATCCTTGATTTCTTTTCGATCATAGAACTTAATCCCGCCGACGATTTGGTAAGGAATATCAGACTTAATGAGAATTTCCTCAATTACCCGGGACTGAGCATTGGTACGATATAAAATAGCATGAGCTTGATAGGATTTCCCATTCTTCACATTTTTACTGATCTCGGAAGCTACAAAATAACCTTCATCATGTTCGGAATCCCCGCGATAGACTTTAATCTTCTCGCCGCCTGTTTTGTCGGTCCAAAGTTTCTTCGGTTTACGGCCAGTATTCAGATTAATCACGGCATTTGCTGCATCTAGAATATTTGAAGTGGAACGGTAGTTCTGCTCCAGCATGATGGTGCAAGCTTCTGGGTAATCTTTTTCAAAGTTCAAAATGTTCGTGATATCTGCTCCGCGCCAGCGGTAAATCGACTGGTCACTATCCCCTACGACACAAATCCGGTGATGCTTATCAGCGAGCATACGGGTGAGCATATACTGTGCACGGTTTGTATCCTGGTACTCGTCCACATGAATGTATTGGAATTTCTTCTGGTAGAAGTCGAGAACCTCGGGTACTTCTTTAAAAAGCTGAATCGTAGTCATAATCAAATCGTCAAAATCAAGCGAATTGTTCGCTCTGAGACGTTGTTGGTACTTGGTGTATACTTTCGCCACAATTCCCTCAAAATAATCGCCAATCTGTGCTTCATATTGTGCCGGTGTAATTAGTTCATTCTTCGCGGCGCTCATTGCAGCCTGAACGGCTTTGGGTTCAAATTTCTTAGTATCGATATTCAGGTCTTTCATACAGTTACGAATGACAGACAATTGATCCGATGAATCCAAGATACTGAAATTCGCGGTAAAACCGATACGATCAATATCTTTGCGCAGGATTCTTACACACATGGAGTGGAATGTAGAAACCCAGATATCCCGACCTTGAGAGCCGCCAACGAGTTTCGACACACGATCCTGCATTTCACGTGCTGCTTTATTTGTAAACGTAATAGCTAGAATGCTCCAAGGTGCTGCTTTCTTAGTGGCTACAAGATAAGCAATCCGGTGAGTAAGCACACGGGTCTTACCACTTCCTGCTCCAGCCATAATCAGCAGCGGTCCTTCGGTAGTCACTACAGCTTCTCGCTGCGGGGGGTTAAGGCGCGAAATTGCGTCTTGTATGTCAATGGATTGCATAAATGCAAGCCCCTTTCTTCTATTAATATGGTGTTGATATAAGGAAGAACATGCTAGTCAAAAGAAATGACCCACCGACGTTCATGGTTATGCACCGGCTATTACTTATATAGCCGTGAAATCAGTGAAGTCAAATGGGCAAGATGGACTGGCCTAAAGACCAAGTTTGTTTAATTCGAGAAGATGATAGATAAAGGTATCATCTTTAAGATTTATTTTCGCGGATAATCAAAATCAGTTCCTGAGGTATTCATTGTACCCTTAGCTTGTATTGAGACTCAACTTGTAAAGTCTAGAGAAATATACTCATTATTCCGGCTCTACTCCGACTTTACGGCTGATACGGTAGAGAGCGCAGCTTTCAGATCACTGTATAAAATATTGCCAACGACAATCGTATCTGAAACCCGGCCAGCTTCCCTTGCTGTCTCCGCATCATAAATACCTCCGCCATAAAATAACTGTGCGCTAGATATCGCTTGATGAACCTCTTTTACGATTGACATATCGCCAAATGTACCGCTGTACTCTACATAGACAATAGGAAGATTCATTAGCTTGTCCGCAACCTGCGCATAGGCGGTAACACTGCTCTCATCGAGATCGGTATGCGCTTCTGTCAGCTTCGCTACAGTGGAGTCCGGATTTAGGACAATGTATCCTTCCGGAACCAGCAGTTCCCATGGGATCATATAGCCATACTCTTCAATCGCCGCCTGATGAAGTCCCGTGATCCAGCGTGAATGATCTGTATTCAGCACCATGGGGATCATATAAAGGTCGAAGCCTGGCACCACCGCGGATAAGTCAGACACTTCTTGCACACAAGGAAGCTCATACCGGCGTACACGAGATAGCAAATCGACCGTATTCTCATAGGTAATACCAGAGGAACCCCCGATCATAATCGCATCAGAACCCGACATACATACGGCTTCAAGCGTATCATCTGTCATCTCCCGGTCTGGGTCCAGCTTGAAAATATGCTTCCAATCCTTGATCATTTCCTTCAACAGTTCATTCCTCCATGCTGCATGTTTATACTTAAGATTAGGTGCGTAAATCCAAGATTTAAATCATACGAAAAACCTCTACTGCTAAGTCTAAGTCAGGGGGAAGTGAGTGTCAATTTATGTTCGCATTTTAGGGGAACAAAGTTAATTGTTGGGGGTGTCAGGGGGAGATGAAGTAGTTTGAGGTTAGATCAGTATGTCATAAACAAAACAATGATTAGGATATCGGTTAGATGTAATGTAGAAATCAACAGAAGAAAACCCGCCTAAAAGAACCAAGTACATACAATTCTTGTACAGAGTATCTAAAAGCGGGCTTATTTTTTTCGCCTATATATTCATTGATAAGCTACAGAAGATCGGCACAATGAGGACATTCTTTCTATTAATAAGCATTTTTGAAGCCATTACGTATCGTTTTAAAAATTATTTTAATATCGAATAATAAAGACCAATTCTCAATGTAGAAAATATCTTGCTCGATGCGGTCTTCGATCGAAGTATCTCCTCGTAGCCCCTGGCTCTGAGCAAGTCCAGTTATTCCTGGTCTGACGTGGTGCTTGATCATGTACTTTGGAATCTCTTCTTTGAACTGGTTTACAAAATACGGACGTTCCGGACGCGGACCAACCACACTCATATGACCAAACAGTACATTAAAAAACTGCGGCAATTCATCAAGACTGGTTGCTCTAAGAAAAGAGCCAAACTTTGTACGTCTTGGATCGTTTTTTGTTGTCCACCCAGTATCCACAGTTCCTTCCGGCAATATTTTCATTGAACGAAATTTGTACATATAGAAAGTGCGCCTGTTCAGTCCCACTCGTTCTTGTTTGAAAATGACTGGACCTGGAGAGGTTATTCTCACCCCTACCATGATACATAACATGAGCGGCGAAGTGATGAAAATAGCTGCTAATGAAAAAACAATATCGAACATTCGCTTGGCAAGGCGATTAACGGAAAGATCAAGCGGAATATCCCTTACATTGATAAGCGGCATCCCTGCAAAATAATCAAACATAGGTCTTGCTGGTAGATAGTCAAAAAAGTCCGGTATAATCAGCGTACGTACTCCGGCTTTTTCACATGTGTTAATAATCTGAGGATACTTGTCATGGGCATCCAGCGGAAGTGCAAGTACAACCTCATCGATCATTTGTTTTGCAAGAATCGTTTCCAGCTCATTCATAACGCCCATAATTGGTTTATATTGTTTCGCTTCCTCTGCATCCCATTTACGGTAATCATCCAAAAATCCCATTACTTCATATCCCATATCGGCATGCTGCTGTAAATTGTTATAAAACCTCTTACCTAACGAACCTGCTCCAAGAATAAGAACAAACTGACGGTTATAGCCTTTTTTGCGTAAAGATTTCAGTAGTCTCTTCAATGTATAACGATAGGTTACTGTGAATATGATATTCCCCGCCATATAAATGGCTAAATAAGAACGAGAAATATTAACTTCTTTGAAAAAGAACATTAAGCTTAAAAGTATAAACATACTTACAATGTGGATTTCAATGATTTTCCAAAAGTCATCCGCAAACCGTTTCTTACGCTTCGGTGTATATACGGAGAAAAGGAAACCAGTCAAAATAGCGATCAAACCATAAACAAGACTCCATAATGTATAAGTCTCTAACGGAAGCGGGTTGTCATATGAAATCCAACCACTCTCGAATTTAAGCCACCACGCGAGTAAAAATGATAATTGGATGATCAGAAAATCAACACATACATAAAGCTGTGTCAGGATTTGCTGATTTCTGCGAATCATGATTTCACCTCGCTTGAAAATTCTGTTGCTTGGTTCGTATTTGATCTTGTTGCTGCCCGTTTAGCTGGAAGCATGTTTTTTATTAGTGACAGGGTTAACTTGAGACCAATCCCCATGTAGATAGCCGCATTTGTAAAAAAGTTATACTGCTTATGGTAGTGCTTGCGATGAAAGATCCACATCGCTCGGTGAAATTCATAAATAATTTTGCGTGGTCTGCGTTTAGCGCTTCCGCCTTTGTAGTGAACAATATATGTATAAGGGTAATAGTAAATGCCCCAGCCTGCTTGCTTGATTCGGTAACACCAGTCAATATCTTCGCCGTACATAAAGAACGTCTCATCCAGTCCACCAATCTCCTGAATCACTTCTGATCTGACCAGCATAAATGCTCCTACCAGACAATCAACAGGATACGATTCATCGGGATCGAGGTGTCCCAGTTGGTATTGGTTAAATCTTGGATTTTTCGGGAAAAGCTTCGAAATACCAAACGCATAATAGAACGATGCCGAAGGTGTTGGAAAACCTCTCTTGCAAGCCTTATCTAAGGAACCGTCCGGTAAAATGACTTTGCAGCCCGATGCACCTGTCTCAGGATGCTCATCCATATATCGGAGCATCGTTTGGAATGTATCTGGCTGTACTATGGTGTCCGAATTAAGGAGCAGAATGTATCGACCAGATGCAATCTGCATCCCTTGATTATTCGCTTTTGCGAACCCTGTGTTGGTGAAATTGCGTATGATTTTCACATTAGGAAACTGTTGTTCTACGGCTTCTACGGTTGCATCGGATGAATGATTATCTACTAAAATGATTTCATAGCTATAGGTGATGCTAGAAGCATAGACGGATGCGATACAATCTAGTGTCAGCTGCTTCGTATTATAATTGACGATGATGATGCTGAGGTCCATAACAAAACTCCTGACAAAATATACTAATCTATTCGACAATTATAGCATAATCTGATTGGTAATTCCCAAAATATCCTTACTTTTACTCTGTAGTATGACTATACCTTTCCTAAAACAAAGAGTATCTTAAAAACAACATTATCTATTTTAGATTGTCTGTATAACTTTGTATTCATAGTATAAACGAAACGTATAACTATATTTTTTTGTCCGCTTAGTAATAAACGTTCAATCTCTGCTATTTGTTGCTTATTCAATTGTTTATTAAACACTTTTAGAAACTCATGTGCTTGAGTTGAAAGAATATAATGATTTTTACCGTTCCAAAAACGCTTTACTCGATTTATCCATTTTATAAAAAACGATTCAGATGCTCCTCCTAGCACGTTATTCTGATGCTGCCGATAGAGAATCCCGGGATTAGTATCAAATACAACCTTTCCCAGTGCAGATATTGTTAGATACATCCACCAATCATGCATAATCATATTATCCATAATCTCCGGTGGGTTCTGTTTAATCAGCTTACTCGCTTCAGGATTAAGTACAATCGTACAACCCACACAAGTATTTTCGATTAGTGAATTGTATAACGATAATTTCTTTCTTGGTTTGGTAGGCCAAACTTTAATGGGTTCTAATTGCTCATTCACCATTTGAGTTGATGAGCAGTACATTCCTGGTTCATTTTTAATTTCTTGTAGCTTTTGTACAGCGTTAGATAACTTATTACTTAGCCAGACGTCGTCTTGATCACAGAAGGCATAATAGTCATACTCGCTAGAAGCTATAGAAAGCAGTTCATAAAAGCTTTGTTTCACACCTAAGTTAGACCCTGTAGTAACGGAAATCTTGGAAGGATACTCACTAGCATACTTATGTAGAATAAAGACTGTATTGTCCTTCGAACCATCATCACGGATCAAAATATGTATGTTCACATTTTTCTGAGTTAATAAACTATCTAGCTGTTCTTCTAAATACTTTTCTCCATTATATGTAGACAACAAAATCTGTATATTTGGGTTACCCATATTCCCACCTCCAGCCTTTAACTATACACAAAATCTTACAATCTTAAAGAAAAACAACCCCTACAAAGAATTAGAGGTTGTTAATTAATCTATTTTATTGAATTTAGCATAAACTCTAGTAAAGCATCTTTCCAGTGAGGAAAATCAGTTAAGCCGTTCGTTCTGATAGATACATGATCCATCACAGAATTAGTAGGTCTAGGTGCCTGTCTTGGAAACTGATCGGTGCCACATGGTACTAGCTTCGCCGTTACTTTTAGAGCAAGAGTTTCTTCGGCTTCTTTAAGAATAGCCTGAGTAAACTCATACCACGTGCACTCTCCTGTACCAGAAGCATGATAGATTCCATAGCTTTCTGTATCTACAAGTTCAAGAAGAAACTTAGCAAGATGTACCGTGTAGGTGGGAGATCCTTTTTGATCATTGACAACTTGAAGTTCAGGTTTCTCCTGACCTAACCGTAGCATTGTTTTTACAAAGTTATTTCCGTGCGCCCCGTAAACCCAAGACGTACGTACGATAAAGTAGCGTGAGTTTAGCGACTGCGTAAGGATTTCACCTGCACGCTTGGACTGTCCATACACACTCTGCGGATCAGTATTATCGTATTCTCTATAGGCAGTAGTAGATGCTCCATTAAAAACATAGTCAGTACTTATATATACGAGTTTGGCTCCTACTTTTTCAGCAGCAACAGCAATGTTTCTAGTCCCTGTTGCATTAATATGATAAGCACCATCCACATCTGTCTCAGCAGCATCTACAGCAGTATAGGCGGCACAATGAATAATGGCATCAGGATGAAAAGTTTCAATGACTTGGTTACACTGTGCTTGATCCGTAATATTTAACTTATTCCGATCACAACCTAAAACCTCATGTCCACTACTGCGAAATAGTTCAACCACATCTGTACCAAGCTGCCCACCTGCTCCTGTAACCAATACTTTCATATTGACCCTCCAATTATTTACAATAATTGTTCATCCTATTGCTGATACTCACCTGATTGAATACGAGCATACCATTCTTTATTAGACAAGTACCAAGCAATTGTTTCTTTAATGCCCGTTTCAAACTGATGCTTCGGCTTCCATCCCAGTTCCTCAGTGATCTTCGTAGGGTCAATCCCATAACGCCGATCATGTCCGAGACGATCTTCGACAAAAGTCATTAGAGACTCTGGTTTATTCAGTTCTTTCAGTATTGTTTTCACAATATGGATATTCGTACGTTCGTTATTTCCGCCTATATTGTATACTTCTCCGACCTTACCTTGATGGATGACAAGATCGATTGCACTGCAATGGTCTTCTACATAGAGCCAGTCCCTAATGTTCAGTCCATCTCCATAAATCGGAAGTACCTGATCATTAAGCGCTTTAGAAATAATAAGCGGGATGAGCTTCTCTGGGAATTGATAAGGGCCGTAGTTATTTGAGCATCGTGTAATATTTACAGGAAGACCAAAAGTTTCATAATAGGCACGAACTAACAAATCACCTCCTGCCTTGCTTGCAGAATACGGACTATTGGGTTGTAACGGCGTTTCTTCTGTAAACAATCCTGTCTCTCCAAGAGATCCGTAAACTTCGTCCGTAGAAACCTGTACATATTTCGTTACTCCGTATTTTTTAGCAGTATCAAGAAGAACTTGCGTCCCTAAAATATTCGTTTTTACAAACACCTCTGGATTTAAAATACTTCGATCTACATGAGACTCAGCAGCAAAGTTAACAACAATATCAACGCCTTGCTGAAAAATATGATCAACTGCAGCAGCGTCAGCAATATCTGCCTTGACAAATGTATAGTTAGTGTTGTTCTCAATGGATTTTAGATTATCTAAATTACCAGCATAAGTAAGTAAATCCATATTTATTATGTGATAATTTGGATAATTCTTCAACAGGTATATAACAAAATTGCTACCAATAAAACCGGCTCCGCCAGTCACTAAAACATTCATTAATGTAACCCCCTACTCAAAATTGATTTCCGCATCCTTAAGTAGAGGATGTCTCTTGTCTTTATCTGATAAAATCGGACTTGTTGTTGGCCAATCAATACCCAAAGAAGGATCACTCCATAATATGCCTCGATCATTCTCAGGTGAATAGTATTCGTCCACCTTATAGAGTACCTGAGTGTTCGGGACTAGCGTACAGAATCCATGTGCAAAACCTTTGGGTACAAGCAGTTGGCGCTTGTTGTCTTCGCTTAAAATCACCCCAACCCACTGACCAAACGTTGGCGAATTTTTACGAATGTCAACAATAACATCATATATTGCCCCACTAAGAACTCGTACTAGTTTCGTTTGTGCTTTAGGATTGAGTTGGTAGTGTAATCCACGCAGTACTCCTGTCTCCGCTGATAAAGAGTGATTATCTTGAATAAAATGATGGTGAATACCGTTTTGCTTAAAAACTTGTTCATTGTAGCTTTCCATAAAGAATCCCCGATTGTCCCCATGGACAACCGGTTCAATTATAGAAGTTCCGTCAAGTTTGAGATCTAGTACTTTCATTACTCTTCCTCCTATAACTTCAATTTTCCGAATTCTTCGCTAAAAACGATATCCTTAGCTAATTCATTTGCTCTAGATAAGGAGGAATGCGTACCTGCATCGGTCCACCAACCATGAAGTACATCAAAGGATAACTCGCCTAGATCGATATAAGCGTTATTAACATCTGTAATTTCAAGTTCACCTCTTGTAGAGGGCTTCAAGGTTTTAACAATATTAAATACTCGATGATCAAACATATATATTCCGGTTACTGCATAATTGCTTTTCGGATACTTTGGTTTTTCTTCAATTGATACTATCTGCTGTCCACGCAGCTCTGCTACACCAAATCTATGAGGATCTTGAACCTCTTGAATGAGGAGTTTTGCCCCCTCTTTTTGTTCTCTGAAATTAGATACAAATGGTGAAATATCATCTTCAAATACGTTATCTCCTAAGATAACCACCATTTGATCTTCCCCAACAAAGTTTTCAGCTAGATTAAGTGCTTGGGCAATGCCACCTGCCTCATCCTGTACTTTATATGTAAAATTAACTCCCATTTCTTTTCCGCTTCCAAGAAGATTAACGACATCTCCCATGTGATCTTTTCCAGTAACGATAAGAATGTCATTGATATCTGCTTGTTTAAGCTTATAAATGGGATGAAATATCATTGGGTACTTACCGACTGGTAATAGGTGCTTATTTGTCACTTTGGTTAAAGGAAAAAGTCGGGACCCTGTTCCTCCAGCTAATATTATCCCCTTCATGTTTTCTACTCCTTTATAATCTCAATTATTTTATTGCATCTTTGTTTCCAAGTAGATTGATTTAGAAAATGCAGAGCACTTTCCATAGATTCGACTTTCAGTTCTCCTTTTTCAAGGGAATGAGTATATACCATGAATTCGCTAAGAGTTGAATACAAATAGACAAAGAGCTGAAACTTATGCATTTCACCATAATCCACAGCTATAATTGGTTTTTGAAAAAATATATATTCGTATATTTTCACTGGATCTACTGATTGAACAAGTTCATTAATCTTGAAAGGCATAATTAATGCATCCGATTCTTTTGCATAATGAGGAATATCATGATGGTCTACTATCCCTACAAAATGTAGTCTTGGATGAGATGGGGTTCTAGTATCAATAGGACCTATCATATTAATGATAATGTTTGAAGCACGATTTAGAATCTCTAAGATTAATTCAAAATCAACCCAATCTCCAATCGTTCCAATATAGGTAAGATTTATGAACTGGGATTTCACAACTGTTTTTCTATCGACATATCCCCCTTTATCATTCAGCGTATTAACAAGAGATGAACTGATCCCGTTATTAATAAGAAAGGGTTCTTGTTTAAGATGTCTTCCGTATAAAAACTGCATTTTATCCTTCAAGAAAGTTGATGAGGTAATAACTATATCTGCAACCTGCACTAGTTCAAATTCTAATTTTTTCATACGATTAATTTTATCGGAATCATGATAGAACTCTAAGAAATCATCCATACAATCATAAATAATTTGTTTCCCCTCTAGTTCCTTTAGAGGAATAAATTCTAGAATCAAAGGAGATGTAATCCAAATATAATTATATTGTTCGAGAGATATTTTCCTGTTTATAAATTTCTCTATTTGTTGAAGCCATGTATACCTCCCGGAAAGCGGTAATTTTTTAATTTTATTAACTTTCGAGCTTCTATATGTATTCCTCGTATTATTAATCTTATATTTGCTTCGATCAAGAAACTTATCAATATAGTAAAGATCGATATCAATATAATAAGAAAGTTCTTCGTATAGAAAATGTGGTCTCTGCTTAATCCAATTCCAATTGATATGCATAAGATACGCCATTTTAATTTTACCTAGCAATATGTTCAACTCCTGGAAATCAACATCTTAAAATTAATCAAATAGTAAAACAACCTTTACTTTAATAATATACCAGAACATTGTAGATTGTTGTCGTTTTTTGGTATATTTATTAGGTTAGATAAAAAATATATAAGGAAGGACTTTAAATAACAATATTTTTAAAAGTATAAGCAAATCCTTTTTCAAAAAACATTGAAGGTTAATTTCTTGAATGAATACAAACTAACAGGAGGACGAAATGTCTATTCTAAAAAAACATCATCCGTCTGTCTTCTTCCCTCTAATCATATTTATACTAGCTGAAAGTCTATTCGCAGGAGGAATTATTAAGTTCACCCAATGGTTAATTCATGAACCCATTTATGCCCTACTATCTTTTATAATTATTTTTAGTTCAATAAATATTTTTTATTTATTTAAGCCTTTAATTTATAAATCTATTGCAATTATTTTATCTTTATTTCTAATTATTATAGCTTTTATTAGTCATACCAAATATCAATATAGAGGGGATATAGTAACACCATCAGATATCTTTTTACTTAACGAAGCATCTGATATTTCCAGTTATTTAAATATCTCCTTGTACATAAAATTATCATCTTATCTTTTATTATTTTTCATAATTAGTTTGCTATTAATCATAAATAAGAATCGACCATTAAACTTCCAAAAGAGGATATTCTTATCCGTAGGGGCTATCATAATTTTATTAACTTTTGTAATTTGGGTAGGACCTTATATGAAATCCGAGAAACAGGTGACTATTCTCCCTGGTAAAAATAGCACTGGATATATAACTGGAATATTAAGTGACTTTATTAGTACAAGTAATATGAATGACTCTGATTATAATAAAAATCGTATTGCCGAAATTAATAATGCACTACCTATTAATAGTGAAAACAAAGAATTTAAGCCTAATGTAATTATGGTTCTATCAGAGGCATTCTGGGACCCAACCCAAGTAGATACTATTAAATTTGCTGAAGATCCTCTTCCGTTTTTCCATAGTTTGGCCAAGAATTATTCAAGCGGACAAATCCTTTCTCCTGTATTTGGTGGTGCAACAGCTAACCCAGAATTTGAATCATTAACTGGACTCTCTACACGCTTTATAGATGATCCTACACCCTATGTACAATCAATTAAAAGGCCATTGGATTCATTAGCAAGTATTTTCAAAAAATACGGGTATGAAAGTAGCGTAATTCACAGTTATCATAACTGGTTTTACAATAGGCCTAATGTATATCAATACCTAGGTTTTGATAAATTTATTAGTGGCGAATTCTTTAATACACCTACCATGATTGGTCCTTTTATGGATGATAAAGATTTGTATGATTCAGTATTACGAGAAATGCAAACTACTGAAAACCCGAATTTCATTTATACTATTACGATGTTAAATCATGGACCATATAAACCAAATCGGTTTCAGGATAAAAAAGGAAATACAGATATAGTAAGTGGAGAATTGAGTGAATCCTCAAGTGATATATTAAATGCCTATTCACATTCCCTTAAGTATGTAGACCAAGCCTTGGAAGAATTAATTAATAATTTAAATAAGATTAATGAACCAACCATCCTTGTGTTCTTCGGAGACCATTTGCCTTTACTAGGAGAAGACTATGCGGTGTATAAAGAATTGAATTATTTTAAAGATAGCGAGGATCTGCTTGACTACCAGCGGAAGTTTACGACACCTATCGTTGTATGGAATAATTTTGGAGCAGAAAAGGAAGATATCGGAATACAGAGCACCAATTTTATAGGAGAGTATGTATTAAATTTAAGTGAGAAACAAGGTAACAATATTTTTTCTTCTTTAAGTCAGCTAAGACAAAAAGGGGTTACTGTTATTCCTGAAGAACAATACTATGAAGATTTCCAAGTTAATTCTACTGATTTTGAAAATTTCAAGCTACTGCAATACGACGTATTGTTTGGTAAAGATTACAGCAAAACTAATCCTAAACAAACTACCTTACTTAAGAGAGGAAGTTCAGATCTTAAGATCGATTCAACTACCCCGAGTAAGATTATAACTGGTGTAAAATTCTATACATCTGAAGGTCCTTCTGTATTAAACATCCAAGGTTCTGGATTTATACAGGAAAGCTCCTTTTTTGATTTTATAAAAGGGAGTCAAATTTATATTAATAATGAACCCTACGACACGATCTATTCAAATGAAAATTTAATAAGTACTGTTATACCAGAAGAATTATACAATAAACCTGATGAAATAAGCATAGATGTACGTATTACTGATACCAAAGGTTCGGTCCTCTCAGAATCTAACCAATTGATAATCCCTATACTAGATCAAGAGAATATAACCCCCATAATTAAATGGGCAGAACCAGGAAATATTATAAAGCATACACCATTTAATGAGGTGAATGGCAAGTCTTATCTGAAATTAGCTGGAGAAGGCTTTACAAATGATAGTAAAATTTTCATCAACAACATTCCTATGGAGAGCACAATAGAAGATAACGGTTATATACAGTGTTTCGTTCCAAATGAGTTTTATAATCAACCAACCGTTTGGACAGTAAATGTTAGAACAGGGTCTAAACAGTCGAACGAACTAAGTTTATATGTAACTGACTAGCATAAAAAAATCACATTGTTACACATAATACCTCTTTATGTGCACAATGTGATTTTTTTATTAAGTAAAGAGTGAAATCCATTGTTCTGTAAAGTCATATTCTAGAGACTGTGAGTATATCTCGATCTTTTGGGAACAGGAATCGTAATGAGACAAAATATATTCTAATTTCTTATGAGCCTGTTGCAGATCTTTGCCCTCGAACAAAAAGGTTTGATCTCCATTTAATAGACTATAATGTGCTTGATTATCATATGCCAATACAGGAAGCTGTACTTTCATAGCCTCGGCGACAGATAGACCATAACTTTCGCTGATAGAGGCCGACATAAATATTCCACGATTTTTTTTCACAAAGTGTAATAGTTCACCTACTCTGTCAAAGTCTACAGGTGGCAAGTATATGGTCCTGTTTAACATTTTATGTTTTTCAAGGGTTTCTTTTAAGTTAATATCATGTTCTATAATAGGACCCGCCAATATAAGTATTAGCTCATCCGAATAGCTATTATATGAAGAAATAATCTTAACTAATTCTTCTATATTTTTTAACTTGTCCAATCTGCCTACGTAAAGAATCGGTGTCTTATTATAAATTTTTGAATACTTAGTGCTACTATCTTTCACATGGACACTGTTAGATATAACTATCAGCTTATTACGCAGATCTTCAGAAAGTTCTTCCTCGAGCTCCTTTTTAAATTGCTCGGAAGGAACTAATATTCCTTTTATCCTAGAATCTAATGTTTTAAGATAGCTTCGATTGGACTTATAAGAAGTATGGCATTCCATAAACAACTTACTTGGTTCTACGAATTCAAATATTTCTGGAGTATCTATTGATAAAACGTAATCATAGTAATCATTATCTATATAATCTACTATTTTCATAATATCTGTGAGATTATTACATTCCAGATATTGATTAAACTTTTCTTTTCCCCCGCTGTCAAAGAAAAAATAAATATGATACTCTATATTTAGATTATTCTGCTGAATTGCATGTGCCCTATTCAAAAGAACTCTTTCTACACCACCCATGGTTGCCCACTTATACACACCTAGTATTTTAGTTTTATTCATTTCTATATAACCTCACAAAGTTACTAGAATCGTCTTCAGCTATAAAAGATTCAAAGCGTTTCTCCCATTTCGTCTCCTCTAGGAACTCTTGTATAATTCTATAGTCAATAGTTTCTCTCACTACGTTATCATAGCTCATTTGGACTGCATTCATGAAATTATCCGCATCATTTTCTACAACTATCACATTTGGATATTTCTGTAGGTGTGGAATACCAGTAACAACCGTAGGCAGTCCAAAATACAGATATTCATAGACCTTGATTGGATCTACAGCAAGAGAAAGTGTGCTTTGTTTAAATGGAATTATCCCCACATGCCAATTCCTCACATGTTTTATCAATTCATCAGGCTTTACTTTCCCATAATAAGAAATATTCTTATATTTCTTTAATCTGCCTAAGATTGCTTCAGAAGCACCATAACCAATAATATGAAGCATAATGTTATTATTATTCTCTGCCATATCAAAGAGTATATCCCAATCAAACCATGATTCTGTTAAATGACCGAAATAGCCAATATGAATAATGCTCTTCCCATTTGGCTTCTTGCAGGAAACATTGGAATCTCCAAGCAAGTCTGCATAGAAACCATTTCCAATACATTTTATATCATTTCTCAAAAACTTAAATTTAGATAGGAGTGGCTCGGAAACCGCTATAACAAGATCGGATTGTAGCACTAAGCTTTCCTCTGCTTCACCACTGTACCACGGAGCTTGTCCTACTTTATAGAACTCTTCCCAATCATCCATAATGTCATATATTAATTTAAAACCATGTTCTCTAACACTTGGTATAAAATCCATATAAGAAGAAGATGGCGTATTGTAAAAAGCATATTTAAATTTAATTTCTTCTAATAGAACTAGCTGTTCAGGACGATCAATTATGGAATACATTGGTATGCTATAGACATGAGGGTAAACGACTTCAAATGGCCGGTCAGTAATTTCATCTCTTTTCCATTGCCAGACTAAAAAAAGGCATGCAATTTTCTGCTGTGAAAGATATTTTGCTAAATTAATTGTACGTTGGTTATAGAGCTCATCAAATGGAAATGCAGAAGGGATTATGGCAACGCCTTTGATCTCCTTGTTCTTATACTGCTCTACCAATTTAGAATATATCGATTCTAATTGATTCGTTTCCAGCTCGTTTAGTTTTGTCTGATTCCCTCTTGTCTTTAACTTATGTCGACATACTTTATAAAAGTTTTTAAATCCATGATTCTTAATGAATCTTAGGGCTTTAAATCCATGCTTTATAACCGGAGTATGATCACGCACTTTATAGTATGCTAACGCCAATTTCCAAAACCCAGACGCATATATTTTTTTTAGTTCATAAGAATATTGATAATTTTCATTAAGTAGCCACTTCTCTTGATCCTCTAATATCTGACGCTTTTGTCTCTCATTCTCTAAGGTGATTTCCAATTTTCCTTTTGAGGTTTGTTCTTCCCATAATTGCTGCTGAGCCATTCTCAGTTTTATTTCGTAATCTTTTACTATTTCAGCCTGCTTGTCAGAAAGCGCTTCTATTAGGTTTTCAACTCTTGCATATGAAGAATTAATATCTTTAAACTTTATACTTAGGGAGTTATAGTTTTCAGAAAGATCACCCACAAAATCATGTAACGATAGCTGTCTTTTAGAGTGATTATTTTTTCTTTGATAAATAACCAGTAACTGTTTACCTGACCAAAAGATATTCTCTACTTGTGAGCAATCATATTCTCTTGCATACACAAGCGAAAACCCCCCATTTTCTAAAGGGAAATCGCTATACTCAAAAGTATAAAAATGTTCATCAAATCGCATTCGTTCTTGGAAAGGAATGAGTATAACTACGTATTTATTTGAGCATCTAAATAAGTGCTGCATAATTTCTAATGGGCGATGGAAATGCTCTAAGGTATTGGAACTATAGATTACATCATACGTGCGATTTAAATTGGTAATATCAGCAGCTATATAATTCACATTTGGATAATGTTTCGCTGCTTTATCTATTGCTTCGGTAGAGAAGTCAATTCCTGTGAATATACTATTAGGGAATCTATTAGCTAAATAATTAGTACAATCCCCTTCAGCACAACCTACATCGCCAAACGTAAGACCTTCTTCCAGATCCTCAACAAACCATTCTGGAAACAAATTGACTGAAATATTGCAGAAAAACATTGTTTGTCTTCTACCCGAATTTTCTTCCCAATTTTCAACAAATCTTTTGTCCCAATATTCCTTACTGTTTATCATATTCAAATAAATCACTCTCTACTTCCGTAAATAGTTCCGAACTGGCGTATGCATAATACCGAACAACTGACTTTCAGTAATAGATTTCAAAAATTGTGCTCCTTCTATATAATCAAAATACTCAGGTTGTATAGAGCTACGATCCTCTATTGCTGACACTAGAATCAAATCGCCTTCAGTAAAATAATTAATAAATTCAAATATTAAATGATTCATTCCTTGATTGAAATTTTGTCTTTCGCTTTTGTTATCATGGGTTGTGTACACTAACAAATCTAACCCCATTGTATTTTTAAAGGAGATCGCAACTGAAATATTATCAATGTCACATTTCTCTGGAAGAACAAAACTAACTACAACTCTAATCGTTTCTCCATACATAATCGTATTCATAGTTGAGCCCTTTTCATTAATTACCTTTACTTGCCGAATTAAATTAGGTTGACTCCCCCATCGATTAATAGCATCGTTCAAACTCTCTGACTCTTCTGTACTTGTTTGATCTTCATCAGATACCTTATCCATAGTGTTTTTTGCTATTAGCATACTAGCTTTATTGTTCTCCGAATTCATATATTCCATATATTCTGCTGTAACAGATAAAGTATCCCCAAAAGCAATTAATTCTCCATTATGAATCCACATTGTTCGATCGCAAAATTTTCTAATACTTGAGACATCATGTCCAACAAATAAAATAGTGACCCCATTGTCCCTTAGCTCTTCAAATTTTCGAAAACACTTAGCTTGAAATTTCATATCTCCTACAGCTAATGCCTCATCCACTATAAGAATGTCAGGGTCAACGTTTATCGCAACTGCAAAAGCCAAACGAGCAAACATTCCACTAGAATAAGTCCTTACGGGTTGCTCAATAAAATGGCCAATGTCAGCAAATGATAATATTCGATCCATTTTTGCATCCATTTCTTTTCTACTCTTACCTTGGAGAGTACCATTCAAATAAATATTTTCTCTTCCAGTATATTCAAGATTAAATCCAGCGCCTAATTCTAGTATGGCTGAGACTTTACCATCAACCTTAATTTCCCCACTTGTTGAATTGAGAACACCAGAAAGAATTTTAAGTAAAGTTGATTTACCCGATCCATTCTTACCTATAATCCCTACTGTCTCTCCTTTACTAATCTTAAAAGATATATCTTGAAGAGCGTGAAACTGTTTATGTCTTTTTTTTTCAGGGAAGAATGTTTCTTTTAACCTATCAGAAGGTTTCTCATATATTTTATAAATTTTGGTTAAATTTTTGACTTCTATCATAAGAGTTACTCCTTATAAAACATCTGCGAAATGTGGACTGACTTTTTTAAATAATTTAGATCCAATGATCATCAAAAGAAAAGTTACAACCCAAAAAAATAAAGTAGTATTATAATGTTCCCAGAACCATATTTTATTAATAAAAGTGTCTCTATATCCTTCTACAATATAGAAAACAGGATTTAGTTTAAATAAAAATTCGAACTTTTGAGGTACCATATTGAATGACCAAAAAATAGGTGTTAACCAGAATCCAAATTGAAGTATGACTGAAACAACTTGACCCACGTCTTTAAGAAATACATGAAGAGCTGAAGTAATCCAAGATAGACCTATAGTAAATAGGATTAAAGCAAAGGAATAGTAGAAAATCTGCAATAGATACATATCAATACCTACCCCATATACCGCAAAAACAAGAAATGTCAACATTACAAACAGGCAGTGAATAAATAAAGATGACATGATTTTAACTATAGGTAATAAGTGAGTTTTAAAAACTATTTTTTTTACTAAAAAACTATTCTGTTCAATAGAATAGGTTGCTGCAGATAAGCTTTCGGAAAAAAAGAACCAGGGTGTAATCCCTGCTAATAGCCAAAGAATATAAGGAATATCCCCCACAGGGAATGATCTTAACCCCACCTGGAAAACAAACCAATATATTAAGATAAGCAGTATAGGATTTATAATCGCCCAAAACACTCCTAAGCTCGACCCTAAGTATCTTAACCTCAAGTCCTTTTTAGAGAGCTCCCATAGCATCCTTCTTTCTATAATTAAATCAGTAATATATACTTTTAAGTTCATATAATCCTTATCCCTCTTTATGTTTATATTAGAAAGTAGTTCCATCATAAGTATTATGCTAAAATAATGTCGTATCTACTAGAAAAGGAGAATTCTACCTTGTCAAATCCAGTATACGGCAATACTACTAAAACAAAAGGTAGTATTAAGCCGAAGAATCAACGATCTATGCTTGAATGGCTCCTTGTTGGAGGCCTTGTTTTGTTCCTGATCTGGGCACCGTTCCAGATTGCTTTGTTTAACGGTCAGATGTTGAATTTCGAAAAGCCTCTCTATTGGGCTGTCCTTATCTCCACCCTGCTCATGTTCCTATGGATCGCAAACTATTACAAAGTGATTAAGCTAGAAACGCAGAGAGATTGGCTTCTTGTAGCTGTCTTACTGTTACCTCTGACTTATGTACTTTCTCTTATCTCAGCAGCATCCGAATATCTAGCAATGAATATGATACTTATCCAGTGCATTTATACGGTGATTTTTGCCATTGCAGTGGTTATTCTCCAAAACAAACAAATTAATCATATCATACATTTGGCAATTTTGGGGATTTCGTATGTTATTGTCGGATTTGGTCTAATGAACTGGCTGGGTGCATCCCATTTAGCCGCAAATTTAGTCGGATGGTTTACGGGTGCTGTCCAGAATGGAATATATGTAGATGCTGTTATGGTCGATTCCAACGGACCGCGGCTTACATCGGTATTTCAATACGCAAATACATATGCAGCTTTCCTTATGGCTCTGCTATTTGCATCCATCTTTAGTTTGGTGAAATCAAAGAAATGGATTGGCCAGTTAACTCACAGCTTCATGCTTGTGTCCATTATTATCTCGTTACTACTTACGTTATCGAGAACAGGACTTGTCTTGTTGCCAGTTGTTTTTGTAGTACTTTTGCTCTTCTTAAAACCAGCAAAACAAATTTTATGGATTATATATTGTCTTATAGCTGGAGGGGCTACGATTGCCGTACTTAATCCAATTACGACAGCGGGTCTGAAGCTACACGAAGAATATTCTACCTCCGTTGCTTTAGACGGTTGGATGCGCCTTTTAGTTGCATCTATTATTACAGCGGTCCTTGCGTGGGTTATCCAAAAGTATCTGGCACCTCGCCTGACGAATGGTGTGCAGTACTGGGCAAACCGAAAATATTCAAATTTATGGATTCCGGTAGGTTCTTCTGTAATTGCAGGAGTTGTTGGAGGTTTACTTTTAGGAACTGGAATGAAGAGTATTTTGCCGCAAAGTAT
The DNA here is from genome assembly GCF_030263935.1 of Paenibacillus polygoni. NCBI lineage: Bacteria > Bacillati > Bacillota > Bacilli > Caryophanales > Paenibacillaceae > Paenibacillus > Paenibacillus polygoni. Next base: position 4,456,167 of record NZ_CP127162.1, read on the forward strand.
TCAGATTAGACTTGAGAACATTAACTTTAACCAGCATAGTGTGCTTGAACGTTTTACTTTTTATAAAGATGCGATGAAACTACTCGGTGATTATCCGATCATTGGTGCGGGCGGGGGAGCTTGGGCTACGCTGTATGAAACATATCAGAATAACCCATACACGAGCCGTCAGGCTCATAACTTTTTCATGCAATATCTTGTGGAAGTCGGTATTATAGGTTTCATCATTTTTATGAGCTTTATGATTTTCATTATTTATAAGTATGTCAAAGGATATATCCGGTCCTCGGAAGAGAATAGAGAGTCACATTTCCTATATTTCATTATTACTTTCTCTATTCTTACTCACAGTATTTTGGACTTTAATATGAGTTATGTATTTATGGGAATCCTCGTATTCCTAGGTTTAGGCGGAATGGCTACGGTTATGGATAATAAACCGGTGAAAAAACTCCGTTTTACAGGTGGTGGATCGCGGTATATGTACCTTGGTGTTGTAGGGGTCTTGTCTATCATCGTAATGTTTACCTCGGTACGTTACTTGCAGTCTAGCTATGCTGCATTAGAAGCACAACAAGTTGCACAAAACAGCCAATCTTTCGAAGAAATTAAATCAGCTTTGGATAAAGATTTATCTATACGTAAAACACATCCTGATTCATTGCAACTTATGGCCGAAATTTATCAGCAAGTCTATATTCAAACTCAAGACGAACAATTTTACAATGAGGGCATAGCTTGGCTGGAACGCGGAATTGCTGCAGAGCCTTATAACAAAAATATGTTGAAGCAACAGATTTCCCTTTATCAGGCTAATGGAGAAAATGAGAAAGCTTTTGCCATTCAAAACGAAAAAGCCAAAAATTTCAACTGGGATATCACCTGGTATGAAACACTGATTAGCCAAGCTCACGATTTTGGATATCAGGCACTCGGGAATCAAGATAATGAGAAAAAGGAAAAGTATTTCAAAGCAGGGCTAGATGCATACGAACATGTGAAACAAGGAATTGAACATTTAAAAACATTGCCTGAAGGACAGTTACAAGGTAGAGCATTTGAAATCACGCCTTCCATCGCCCTAAGTGCAGGTAAAATTGAATTTATGCAGAATCAGCCTGCTGAAGCTGCATCAACACTGAAACAAGGACTCAAAGAAGATATGAGCGACCCAACCAATCAAGAAGTTGCTAGATGGTATCTCGCTTCCTTACAAAAAGCAGGGCAGACAGACGAAGAGATAATGAATCAACTCATTGCTGTTCAGCCCGAAGCAAAACAACAAGTGGATCAATTGGCTAATGTCAATTTCTAAGGAAAATAATTTTATCCTTATATCATCAAAAAGGACGATCTCAGTCAGTAAATGACTATAGATCGTCCTTTTTTAGTTTCTGTAGCAGACGGAGACTTCTCCTCACTTACATGAGAGTCCTCACCTCTGTTTATTAGAGATAACTTATTTATTTCACGAGCTGACCGCGAGTTACACCCAGCTGATTTGTTGCTTTAAGTGTCTTCCATACCTGTGTACCACTGATCTCTCCGCGCAAAGCACGGTTATACAGATCAATAACTTCATGTACTTGCTCTGGAGTTTCTTCCAGGAACTCGACACGGTAGCGGGATACGCCTAGGTCCATGAAGTTGGTCAGGTATTCAGCACCCGACTGTTCGATTGCATTGTACACCGTGTTACGGCAGCCTTCATCAACACGAACCGGATGGGACATACCGATACGGTCTTGCAATGACACGCTGTGATCTTCACAAGGACGACCGCAGTTGGTATAGTCTGTTCCTTCACTAAGGAACGTGCAATATACACAATGTTCCGTGTGGAACATTGGCAAATGCTGATGAATAACGACTTCCATTTTATCTGTCTGCGAACGTTCAAGTAGATCGACCATTTGCTGAATATTCAGGTCATAAGATGGTGTAACATAATCGCATCCTGACTCTACAAATAGCTCGACTGCTTTGTGGTTGGCAATGTTCAAAGAGAAATCACCAATCAGTTCCGGATGCTCTGCATCTGGATTCTCCATCCGGTGACGCAGGTAGAAGTATAGCGCACCTGTGTTACGAACCAGCACAGCATCAGGCTTCAGACGCAGGATATTGTTATGGTACCCATTCTCGCCTGGCATATGAATACGCGGTGTAGCAAGTGCAATTTTTTTGCCTGCTGCGTGAACCATCTCAACTGCCGCAGGGAACTGCTTAATGAACTCGAAATCGGCATAAATCATGCCCACTCCTGCTTCAATCGCTGCTTCCACTTGTGGAAGACTGCGGCAGAGTGCGGTAAGTTCAGCCTCGCCGCGTTTTACAGGTGCTGCAGGAGTAGCCGCATCGCCGTATACTTCCACTTCCCGTTTCACGTAAACAGGAGGTTTCGGACGTTCGCCAACGAGCATATCCACCGCACGGCGGCGAATACTGTTCAGCTCACGCATAGGTACGATAACGTCCCCTTGAAGCTCTACATCAAGTTTCTCCAGTTGGTACACGGTACCGCCAAGACGTCCAAATTGCTCTTCGAGCAATTCACGGTTCATCGGACGCTTCTTAGCAATCTCTAGTTCCAGTTCGGAGTTTACGTGAACGGTTGTCCCTTTTTGCACATCAGTCCAAGTCGTCTCAAGCAAACCGCCTGGACGGCCGACAACACTGACATGTACAGGGAAGACCCGGTAAGGTTTTTCCGTCTCATAGCTTTGACGCAGACGCTTGTCGAGCGCTGGATCGTTGGTTTTCCAGATCCGATCTCCTTCATGCAAACGACGCAAATCTACATCACTGCGGCCAGGTACGATATCAATAATCCATCCTTCGCCCGCTTCGCCTTCAATTTTCACACCTTGTCTACGGATATCGTATACACGTCCGCCTTCTTCACGTTGTGTTGGATCCCCCGCATCAAATACAATTCCGTCTCCTCGTTTCAGCGGAGCTTCAATCTTACATACAACACCATCACGCAAAATCTTCTCTACACGCCCTAGATATACACCGCGGCTTTTCGGGAAGGTACCGTCAACCAATTTCTTATTGTTCGTTCCTTCTAAGAAACCATGGGTAAATCCACGAGAGAAACTTTGCTGTAGTTCACGAATTTCTTCTTTACTTACGGGATTCTTAATCCCGTCAAAATATCCATCAATCGCTTTACGATATTTGCTCACTACGTTTGCCACATATTCAGGCGTCTTGAGTCGTCCTTCGATTTTGAAAGAAGTTACTCCTGCTTCAATCAGTTCAGGCATAATATCAATCGCAGCAAGATCCTTAGGAGATAGCAGATAAGCTACGTCGCCCATCGGTTTTTGCTCTCCATCTACCATCAGATCATAAGGAAGACGGCAAGCCTGCGCACATTCTCCACGGTTGGCGGAACGTCCGCCCCACATCTCAGAAGTCAAACATTGACCTGAGTAGGAGACACAGAGCGCACCATGCACAAATACTTCCATCGGCAAACGTGCTTGCTCCCCAATTTTCTGAATTTGCTTCAAATTATTTTCCCGTCCAAGTACGACACGTTCTATATCAAAAGGTTTCGTGAATTCAACCGCTTCAGGCGAAGTAATGGTCATCTGCGTTGACCCGTGAATCGGGAAGTCCGGAGAAATCTCGCGAATCAATTTTACAAGACCGAGATCCTGAACGATAACCGCATCTACCCCTGCATCTACACAAGCGTCCACAAGTTCCTTCGCATCACGAAGCTCGTTCTCAAATACCAATATATTAAATGTCAAAAATCCTTTTACGCCGTAGCTGTGCAAATACGCCATAATTTCAGGCAGCTCTTCCATACGGAAGTTATTCGCTCTTGCCCGGGCATTAAATTTCTCAACACCAAAAAATATCGCATCCGCACCATTCGCAACAGCGGAACGCATACAATCCCAATCACCGGCAGGAGCAAGCAGCTCCACATCTTCTCTTCTTAATGCTTTAATATCCATATATCCTCCTAAACCCGTATAAATCACGGGTTGCAATATAAAACCGAAACCTTGTATTCGTCCTTACTCCATACGATCAGTGTAGCCAATCTATGAAACAACTATAATAGTGTATCAAATCCACTCTCTTTCCTCTACCACTTCCTGAAAAAACCGATAAATAAAATAACATGTAAAGTCTCACATGGTGCACATAAAAAGAGCAGTAAACAGATTGCTCCGCCTACTGCCCAATTTATAAAACAACTTTTCTTTATTCATTAAAAGAGAATGATTTCAGTGCATGATCCAGTGCATTCTTTTGAACCTCTGTACGATTGGCATCATTCATGACGCTTGTTATGGTATACGTAACTCCTTTATGTTCGAACAGAATTTGTTTCCCTTGATGCGGAATTCCATTCTCTATCTCATGATAAGTAAAGGATGTGGCGGGTTGTCCTGCAAAGGTGATGCTTTCAGTTCCTACCAACCTAAAATCCTTTCGGCTTTTCCCTGCCTCTATATAGGATTCCTTCATCTGACTTACAGCCAGTTCCACAGAAATCTCTTCGTTTGTCTGAATAGAAAAATATCCACCCGTGAACTGATAAGATATTTTAGATTTCTCATATTGATCTTGAAGCGGTGTCCAAAAGCGTGGAATGTCCAGTGAGTATCCATATTTTTTAGATGAGCGTGTTACGGACTTCGTTTTATCGATTAAATAAGGATCTTCGCCCAAACGTCCAAAATTCTCGGTGACAGTCTCAAAATCAATCTCGAGAGACTTCAAGATGGAATCAAACCGTTCCATCTCTTCTTCTGCTTTTTTCGGGACCGCGTATTCTAGATAATATCGATACCCTTTTTCCTGAATCAGCACGTTATATTCTGTTGTCCATCCATCTCCGAAGTTATACTCAAACTTGTTAATCTGTGCATCCTTCTCTGCCACTTTCGCTGTATAGGAATCAATCTCACGGTAAGCATCAGTAACAAATACATCTTTCATCCATTTTGCCAGCTGGTCGCTCCAATCTTTGACCGAAGCACCCTTGGGGGCAGAAGTGACTTGCAAAGAAAGATGGGTTCCCTTTTTACTCTCATACACCATGTTCTGATTATCTTTACTCCACTCCGCAGGCACCGTGAGCCCGATACCATAATCTTGGTTATAGGCTGTTGTCATCCCGTCTTCTACTGTCGATAAATCTTTTATCGAATGATCTGACGTGTTAAATGATGTTTTGAATGAGTTTAGTAAAGGGGCATATTTTTGGAGATCTTTATAGTTGCTTGCTTCGTTATCTGAAAAATATATTTCATATAAGCGCCCGTTATCATAGTATTGTCTAACTTCCCAGAATACCCCCTCTGTATCCTTTGCAACAATGCGGGCATAAGGCGTAGGTGCGTTTGGATAAGCTTCCCGGTCCATTACTGTCTCGCCCATGCTTTTGGCTTCCTGAACCAGCTGCTGCAGCATATCATCTGCATCAAGCTTCACTTCTTCTGCATTCACAAGAATTTCAAAATAATAGGCACCTTCGGCATCCATAAAGTTGATATAATCTTCACTTTCATCGTAAGAACTGCCGACAACAAGTCCTGTTGGGTAATTCATAGACCATCCATAGTAACTGTTTCCTATTTTCGTTTTCCCTACATCAGCGTCAATCCCATCTTCGGATTGTTCGTGATCGGCATCTTCATTATCATTCCCTTTGAGACGAACTACAAGCTCACCGCTCGGGTTCTTCTGAATACTCGCTCCAAGACCTTGTGCAACAGGACGCAGCGGCACCATCAGTACCCCTTGTTTCATTTCCGGAACAGCATTCATCTCTACCTTCTTACCATCGATCCAGGCTGTAGAACTGCCAATAGTTAACGCGACGGTATGTGGTCCATCCATTATCTTAACGACATCCGTACCGCTCAGCTTAATTTGACTGTTAAACGTCTTTTTAAAAACGCCCAGCGGCACCATCAACGTTCCTTTTTGAATATACGGTTTGTTAATGCTCTGTTTCTCTCCATTGATAGCCGCAACCGTGCTACCTACTTTTACTCTAAGCTCTTCCGTATGATTAGCTTCAGCAAGCATGGGAACAGCTCCGCCAAAAGCAAGCATCCCTGTAAGCAAAAAAGCAGCCACGATCTGTGCCGATCTTGAATTATTCAATCTATCTTCTCCCCATTCTTCGGTTAAAAATCAGATTCCTCTTCCTCGGAATATACTTCCGTTTCGCCTTGGGTAAGAACGACCTGCCTTGACACAATATCTCCGCCCGACTGCATGAGAAGCTTCACTTTTTGTCCGGGTAGATAACTTTTGAGCAGTTCGTTAATGTCGATCACCGAAGTAACACGTTTTCCAGCAATACTGTAGAGTTCATCCCCATCTTTAATTCCTGCTTTCTTCGCTTCCTTGGTGAGGACACTTGTAATCGTGAGCGGATCTTCTGTCGGGAGGCCCACGATAGCAGACCAGCTTTCTTCGAGTTCTACTCCCAAACTGGCGCGTTTCACCTCTCCATACGTGAAATAATGTTTAATTACATAATTAACGGTTTCTGCTGGTATAGAGAAACCTGTATTTTCTACGCCCAAAGCTGCAAATTTCATGGAATTAATGCCGACCACTTCACCTTTTAGATTCACGAGCGGACCGCCGCTGTTTCCTGGATTAATGGCCGTGTCGCTTTGAATAAGCCGGTATGAACCATTGACTGCACGGTTTAACCCGCTCACTACCCCAACCGTAGCCGAATTTCGCAATGAAAAAGAGACCGGTGTTCCAATTGCAATCACCGTTTCTCCTACACGAGTCTGCTCTGTGGAACTTATAAATTTGGCTGCTTTCAGTGATTTTGCATTGATTTTTATAATAGCGATGTCACTAACAGGATCACTGTAGCTTTTTACAATCTTATAAGACTTGCCATCAGACGTAACAACTACAGCTTCGGTGAGCCCATCGATCACGTGCGCATTCGTTACAATCCATCCGCTGGATTTAATAACCACACCTGTGCCATGGGCTAGGTTATATCGATCCGATCCTCCTAATTCTTCCCCGCCTTCAGCACGACCTATAATTCCTACAACGGAAGGAGATACGGTATCGATGACATCTGGCACCTGATCTTTCGCAGTATATATGTACTTCCCCGTTTTGCTGTCGTATTTGCCAGTACCGCCTATTTTGGCGAGAACCTGTTTTGAATTAATATAAATTTGGCCGCCTTCTTGCTTCGCATCGAATGATGTGCTCGCCGCATTTACGTCAGATGCAAATACAAAGGTGGACGCCACTAGGCATGCAGCTGCAGCCATGCCAGCTGATCTGTATATAGATTTCATTTTTTTCACCTGTTCCTCTCTATCCTCTTCACTTCGTTCTCTATCTAATCTCTAATTAGGTATGTATGGTGAATAGTTAATCTCATATCTATGAAACTACTGAATTATCGCGTCTTACTTGAAATACGGGAATAAAAAACACCTTCCTTATAATTCAACGGAAAGTGTTCTTGAAATAATAAGGCTTAATTCAATTAACTGAGCCAAAAGCAACTAAAGGTACTATGAAATTGATTCAACTGAGCCAATTCTTAATCATCGCATAATCTGTAATCAAAAAGACAAGCAGGCTGACGATCGTAAATCCAATGGCAAATAGGTTTTTCTTAGGTGCTTTTACCAAACGAACCAAGCCAATAGATATAATGATGGTAAACAAGATGACAAAAATATCAAAACCATTAAATTTCGTAGTTGCACTTGCAGCTTCTGCTAACAGCATAAATGCACCTCCTTAGGTCGATTATCGTACACCGTACAAGCGTTTACACCTTCTTATATGTTATCTTCATAATTCAGGTTACGCAAGCCTTTTCATCCAAATAATTCAAAATAATCCAGTTTACCGTTTTCTCTACCCTCTCCCTGTCTTCTAAATGCATAAAAAAGCAGAAAAGACGAATGTCTTTCCTGCTGGTTACTATGATTTACGTGTGATGAAGCTCAAGCTTTTTACTGCGCTCTGTATCCCGTTCAAGAACCGGTTTGAGGTATTTCCCTGTGTACGATCCTTTGACATTCACAATCTCTTCTGGAGTTCCTGTACCTAGCAGTGTTCCTCCACCGCTTCCTCCTTCAGGACCCAGATCAATAATGTGGTCAACCGTCTTAATTACATCCAGATTATGTTCGATCACAAGTACCGACTCACCAGAATCCACAAGACGTTGTAACACTTTTAGCAAGCGATCAATATCATCAACATGAAGACCTGTGGTGGGTTCATCCAAAATGTACATTGTTTTTCCTGTACTGCGTCGATACAGTTCAGAAGCGAGCTTCACGCGCTGCGCCTCTCCTCCAGATAAGGTGGTTGCTGGTTGACCCAGCTTAACATAACCAAGACCTACATCCATAAGGGTTTGCATCTTCCGGTGAATTTTCGGAATGTTTTGGAAAAATTCGGTTGCATCTTCTACTGTCATTTCAAGTACTTCAGAGATGTTCTTCGATTTATATTTTACTTCCAGCGTCTCGCGGTTATATCGTTTCCCTTTACATACTTCACATGGAACGTAGACATCTGGCAAGAAGTGCATTTCAATCTTAATAATCCCGTCTCCGCGGCAAGCCTCACAGCGTCCACCTTTTATGTTAAAGCTGAACCGGCCTTTTTTATATCCGCGAAGTTTCGCTTCATTCGTCTGGGAGAACAAATCACGGATATCATCAAATACACCAGTGTAGGTTGCAGGGTTTGAACGCGGTGTGCGCCCAATCGGTGACTGGTCAATATCGATAACTTTATCAATATGCTCAAGTCCGCGAATCTCTTTGTGTTGGCCTGGACGTACTTTAGCCCGGTTCAGATCACGCGCTAGTGTCTTATACAAAATTTCATTAACGAGCGTAGACTTACCAGAGCCGGATACCCCTGTAACTGCTGTAAACACACCAAGTGGAATTTTTACATTAATGTTCTTCAGGTTATTCTCCTTTGCACCGCGAATCTCTAGAAAACGATTATCGCCTTTGCGTCTCTCTGCTGGAACTGGAATGAACTTACGTCCACTCAAATAACTGCCTGTCAGGGAGTTAGGATCCTCCATAATTTCTTGCGGCGTTCCTTGAGACATGACTTGTCCACCATGAATCCCGGCACCTGGGCCAATATCAATGATATGGTCGGCTGCCATCATGGTGTCCTCATCATGTTCTACCACGATGAGCGTATTACCAAGGTCACGCATATGAGCGAGTGTAGAAATGAGGCGATCGTTATCTCTTTGATGCAGACCAATACTCGGCTCATCAAGAATGTATAATACGCCCATGAGACTTGAACCAATCTGAGTTGCAAGACGAATCCGCTGCGCTTCTCCGCCGGACAAAGTTCCTGCAGCACGGCTCATCGTCAGGTAGTCGAGACCTACATTGACAAGGAAGCCGAGACGGCTGTTAATTTCTTTTAGAATGAGCTTAGCAATGGATTGTTCTTTCTCTGACAACGTTAATGAACTAAAAAAGTTCACTGCCTCTCCAATCGAGAGTTCCGTAACGTAAGCCATGTTGTGATCGTTAATCGTAACAGCCAAGATCTCTTTCTTGAGCCGATGACCTTTACATGTTCCGCAGGGCTTTGCACTCATGTAGCCTTCGATAAACTCCCGAACCCCTTCGGAGGCTGTATCGCGATACCGGCGTTCAAGATTCGGAATAATGCCTTCAAAAGCGACATATGCCTCTTTTCGCTGACCAAAATCATTCTCATAACGGAAGCGAATCTTCTCTCCATTCGTTCCATGCAGCAGCTTGTTCATCTGATCAGCAGGAAGTTCGCTGACTGGAACATCCGTAGGAATCTTATAATGCTCACACACCGAGCGCAAAAACTGAGGATAGTAATTGGAGGTTCCTCCCGCCCAGGCATCAAAAGCTCCTTTTTCAATGGTCTTACTAGGATCAGGTACAAGCAGTTCTGGGTCAACAATCATCTTGACTCCAAGTCCATCACAATCTGGGCAAGCACCAAATGGACTGTTAAATGAGAACATCCGCGGAGACAATTCTTCCATACTGAAGCCACAAATCGGGCAGGCAAAATTCGAACTGAAACGAAGCTCTTCCTGTCCAATAATATCGACGAGCAATTGGCCGCCAGAAATTTTGAGAGCCGTTTCTATTGAATCTGCAAGCCGGGCTTGTACATCTTCTTTTACAACAATTCGGTCTACAACCACTTCAATGGTATGCTTTTTATTTTTCTCCAGCTCAATTGTTTCCGAGAGATCTCTCATCTCTCCATCAATTCTTACACGAACAAAACCTTGTTTTGATATGTCCGCTAGAATATTCTTGTGTTCTCCTTTACGTCCCGAAATCACAGGCGCCAAAATTTGAAGTCTGGTTCTCTCTGGATAATTCATAATCCGGTCAACCATTTGCTCCACCGTTTGAGAGGTAATCTCAATCCCGTGTTCCGGACAATGCGGATGACCAATCCTTGCAAAAAGGAGACGCAAATAGTCATAGATTTCCGTTACGGTACCTACCGTAGAACGCGGATTTCTGCTCGTTGTTTTCTGATCGATAGAGATCGCAGGAGATAGACCCTCAATGGAATCTAGATCCGGTTTTTCCATCTGCCCAAGAAATTGACGGGCATAGGCAGACAACGACTCTACATATCGGCGTTGTCCTTCCGCATAGATCGTATCAAAAGCAAGTGAAGATTTACCGGAACCGCTAAGTCCGGTCAGTACAATAAACTTGTCACGCGGAATGGTGACATCTATATTTTTCAGGTTATGCGCTCTAGCGCCTTTAATTACAATATTCTCGCTTGCCACATGCTCATCTCCTTAGGGGAACTTCGTACTTCACCCACCTAAATCCTCCCTGACAGGGAGGACCCCAGAGGACTTCCCTCTGGACTCCCAAACTGGCTGTTGGAATAGGTTGGCGTTGTTATAGTGCTACTTTGGTGTAATGGGGGCGCATCCCCCTGATCTATAACACTCCCATCGGAGTGTTATAGATCAGGGATGCTTGCAGGCGCTGGATTGCTGGAGGCTTCGCTTCTCCAGCGGCGGACCATTGCCCCCTGGGCTCGGTCCTTGAAGGACGGTGGCTGGTGATTGCTTCGCTCCTCCAGCGGCGGACCATTGCCCCCTGGGGCTCGGTCCTTGAAGGACGGTGGCTGGTGACCGCTTCGCTCCTCCAGCGGCGGACCATTGCCCTCTGGGCTCGGTCCTTGTAAGGGACGGTAGCTGGAGATTGCTTCGCTCCTCCAGCGGCGGACCATTGCCCCGTGGGCTCGGTCCTTGAAGGACGGTGGCTGGAGATTGCTTTGCTCCTCCAGCAGCGGACCATTGCCCTCTGGGCTCGGTCCTTGTAAAGGCGTGGCTGGGATCACCTTGCTCCTCCAGCTACGGACCAATTGCCCTCTGGTCGGTCCCATTTATATTATTTAAACAGTATATCTACAAGTATAGCCTGTGAACTTTATTTTCAAGCGATATTTCTTTAGTAGAAAACAAAGAAGAGTACATAAAGATCAAACTCTATATGTACTCTCGAAGAAGAGAACGACCCTAGGGCCGTTCTCTTCATTATTATTCTGCCTTTAATTCGAGCAGCGCATCCCGGAGTTCTGCGGCTCGCTCAAACTGTAGATTCTTAGCTGCATCTTTCATTTCTGCTTCTAGACGCTGAATGAGAGACTGGCGATCTCGCTTCGACATTTTCTCTGCGCCGCCAACCAGGTAATCACTCTTCGATTCAGCAACTTTCGTTGCTTCAATCACTTCACGTATTTTCTTACGTATCGTCTGAGGAGTGATTCCATGCTTCTCATTGTATGCAATCTGTGTAACCCTGCGGCGTTCTGTTTCTTTGATTGCTTTATCCATAGAGTCGGTAATTCGATCACCGTACATAATAACCCGGCCCTCACTATTACGCGCGGCTCGGCCGATCGTCTGAATCAGTGAACGCTCCGAACGCAGGAATCCTTCTTTATCTGCATCAAGAATGGCGACGAGAGAAACCTCTGGTAAATCAAGACCCTCTCTCAGCAAGTTGATCCCTATAAGTACATGGAATGTACCTAGCCGAAGATCCCTGAGGATAGCCATCCGCTCCAGTGTCTTGATATCAGAGTGCATATATCTAACCTTAATTCCTACTTCTTTGAAGTAATCAGTCAGATCCTCTGCCATCTTCTTCGTCAGCGTGGTAACAAGTACCCTTTCATCCTTCTCAACCCGGTCGCGAATCTCATTAATGAGATCGTCAATCTGACCTTTGGTTGGTCTGACTTCAATAATTGGATCAAGGAGTCCTGTTGGACGAATAATCTGCTGTATCATTTCGCCTTCAGTATGCTCCAGTTCATAAGGACCTGGCGTTGCAGATACATAAATAATCTGTTTAGCCTTCTCTTCGAACTCTTCAAACTTGAGCGGTCTGTTGTCAAGTGCCGAAGGTAACCGGAACCCGTGCTCTACCAAGACGGTTTTTCTTGCTTGGTCACCATTATACATGGCACGAATCTGCGGAAGTGTTACATGAGACTCATCGACAACAATTAACATATCATCAGGAAAATAATCGAGCAGCGTATAAGGTGTCGCTCCTCTTTCCCGGAAAGTTAAAGGTCCTGAATAGTTCTCAATTCCGGAACAGAAACCCACTTCTTTCATCATCTCAATATCATAACGCGTACGCTGCTCAAGACGCTGTGCTTCGAGAAGTTTCCCTTGTTCCTTGAGCACGGCAAGACGTTCTTCCAGTTCACGTTCTATATTGACGAGCGCAACCTTCATCGTATCCTCATGCGTAACAAAGTGAGATGCTGGGAAGATCGCGACATGATCGCGTTCACCAATCAGTTCACCGGTAAGCACGTCGATCTCTGTAATCCGTTCGATCTCATCTCCAAACAGTTCAACACGAATGGCATGTTCATCTTTGGAAGCAGGGAAAATCTCAACAACATCTCCGCGAACACGAAAAGTACCGCGAACAAAATTAATATCATTGCGCTGGTACTGAATATCTACAAGCCGTGCCAGAATCTCATTACGCGGCTTCTCCATCCCTACCCGAAGAGACAATAGTAAATTCGAGTACTCCATCGGGGAACCGAGACCGTATATACAGGACACACTTGCTACGATGATGACATCGCGCCGTTCAAACAAAGAACTCGTAGCCGAGTGTCGTAGTTTATCTATTTCTTCATTTATACTTGAATCCTTCTCGATATACGTATCCGAAGAAGGGATATACGCTTCTGGTTGATAATAATCGTAGTAACTTACAAAGTAATCCACCGAGTTACTAGGAAAAAACTCTTTAAACTCACTTGCCAGCTGTGCTGCAAGTGTCTTGTTATGTGCAATAACAAGCGTCGGTCTATTCAGCTTCGCTATGGTCTGAGCAATCGTAAACGTCTTACCCGTACCCGTAGCACCAAGCAAAGTCTGGTGCCTCTTACCTGCACGCACACCTGCGACCAGCTCTTCAATTGCTGCAGGCTGATCTCCCTGGGGCTGAAATTCCGACTCGAGTTGAAACGTCTTCGTGCTCATGACTATATCACTCATTGCCCAACCTCACCCTCATCGTCTAAAATAGATCTTACATTTATGTCGATATTTGCCGAGAAAACTGGTATCGGAAATATTCTTTGAATAGGAATATTTGTTCCCGTTTATTATACTCGGTTCAGATCATGGATGCAAATGTAAGTAACGAACGAGGAGGCGAAATCATTCATGGATATCGCGACCCTAATCGGTCTCATTGCCGGAGCAGTCGCCATTATCGGAGGTTTTTTATGGGAAGGAGGGCAACTTACAGGATTATTTCAATTTACAGCAGCACTTATTGTATTTGGCGGAACCATAGCAGCTATTCTAATTAGTTACCCGATGTATCGTATTCGGACGATACCTGCGGCTTTGCGTATGGCGTTTCGCAAGTCTAATCATGAAGCAAGCAAGTGGATAGATGACATTGTGGAAATGTCGATGCTTGCCCGAAGAGAAGGGGTTCTCTCCCTTGAGCATAAAGTAATGGAACATTCTAATGATTTTTTAAAAAATGGAATTCAAATGGTCGTCGATGGAACTGACCAACCTGTGGTCCAGCAAATTATGGAGCTCGAAATTGATGCCATAGAACAGAAGCATGATCATTACGCCAAAATTTTTGAATCTGCCGGTGCCTATGCACCAACGATGGGAATCATCGGCACTGTGATGGGATTGGTACAGGTTCTTGGAAGCCTCACCGATCCTACGGAGCTAGGTCCTTCCATTGCTGTTGCTTTCATCGCTACTTTATATGGCGTCGCAAGTGCCAATCTCATCTTTCTGCCGATTGCATCCAAAATCAGAGCAAAAAGCGAAGAAGAAACCTCTACTCTAGAAATGCTTTTAGAAGGCATACTATCTGTTCAGAATGGGGAGAATGCTTTGCTTGTTCGGAAGAAACTCGAAACCTATGCCCTAAAACATGAGTTTCCGGAAATGAACAGAAAGGAAAAAGCTCATGAGACAGCGGAATAGGCATAGTCGCCTCATTCGAACAAGACAGACGCGAGCAAGTAACCCCGGCGCTTCCCATGACCGCTGGATGATTACCTATGCTGATCTAATCACTCTTTTACTTATTTTTTTCATCATGTTATATGCAATGAGCAGACTCGATGCCAATAAATATGAAGATATCACGAACTCGCTGCAAACCACATTCCAAAATTCAAACCATATTCTGGAGGGAAATGAAGGGATCACAGGAGATAAACCTTCTCCCGGACAACAGAATTCAGGCGGCAGTGCAGTGCAGTCCGGTGATCCTAATAACGAAAACCCTGAATCTGAAAAAATAGAATCGGCTCATGAAGCAGCTTTTCGAGCTCAGGAGAAAGAACTCCAGCAATTACTCAGCCAGATTGAGGGATACATAGAAGATCACAATCTGACAGAAATGATCTTTGTAGAGGACAAGCCGCAAGGGATATCAATTACGCTCAGCGAACGTTTTTTATTCCGCAGCGGTAATGCTAAACTGATGGATGGATCTTCTCCCGTACTACATCAGTTAGCCAGCTTGTTCAGAGATTTGGGCATGAATATTTCCATCGAAGGACATACGGATAACATGCCCATTGGTAATAGCTCCACTTATAAAGACAACTGGGAATTATCCGGTGCAAGAGCCCTGTCCGTATTACGTTATTTTATGGACGAGGAAGGTCTGGAATCGGATCATTTCCAGTATGCAGGTTATGCCGATACTCGCCCTGCCGAGGACAACAGCACGGAAGAAGGCAGACAAAAGAACCGCCGGGTTGAAATTACCGTACTACGGCAGCTTCAAGAATAAGTCAGAAACAGCCATTCCCTTTTAAGAGTTACTAGGTCACGTTATATGAAACAAAAAGACCTCCAATCTGCTTACGGTAGATTTGGAGGTCTTTCACTTATTAAATTATTTTATTATGACGGATGACGGACGACAGATTAACGATTAGCTGTCTTGCCGAAAAGCTTCAGCAAATCCTTCGTTTGGATTCACCTTACGCTGTGTCTGAAGCTTCATACCAAATATCTGATAGATTGACGCAGGACTCTCCTTAATTGCTGAACCTGTATCTGGATCAGGGGCTAGTAAGGCACCGAGCTGATGATGTTCGCCCTCGTAAAGAGCACGCTGTAGAAATTTACTTTCCCCGTTAATATTCCGTATTTCGAGCTTACAAAAAGCTGCATTCATCCGAAGACAACGATGTAAATCTGCCTCTGAATGAACCATTTGACCATTCACTTTGTAGATTACCTCACCAGGCATAAATCCAAGTTCGTCTGCTGGACTTCCCGGAAGAACGGCGAGAATCTGCAGGCCTTGCTTTGGATGAACATAGATCGGGCTTCGATTCTCCTCTTCATATGAACTAATCCAACTGAGTGCTTCGTGTCCCAGAAATGCGAATAGTACCGCAATAATCGCAGCTGGGCTCCACCACATCGACAACAGTCCCAGTAAAAGCAGGATGGCACCATATAAAGACATTCGCTTAGAGGTTAGGGAAACCTTCTCCTCTGGAAGCATCGTTTTGGTTATCTCACCAAAACCGATAATCAGTGGGAGTCCGAATAATAAATACGCTCCTGATCCTTGTAAAAATACAGGATCCCAAGGAAGATCGGCCCCAGTTCCTAAACCAGCAGGAATCAGCATCATGAGTGGAACGGGAGTTAAGTACTGCAATTGATAACCCCCAACCAATTTCCCTCGTTTCCCCTCAAAATAAACCGGGGATGCAGCTTGTCCCCGCTGCAAGCGAATAACGATGGCATGTATCAGGTGAAGTACCGCACAGAGTACAAGCAGGGAAGGGACACTAATCCGCTCAATCTCACCAATGATACTCCCCATAAAGCCGCCCGGCTGCCACTGTTCAAAGAACCCTAAGATCCACTGGATGAGCCCAAGAATACTGATCGCATACACCGCATTCAAATAACGCACACGAATTAGCATGAGTACGAAAGAAGTTACCCAGATCAGTACAACGCCTTGAATGGAAAGCTGAATTCCGAGGAACACATATAGTATAGAGACGATTACTCCAAGCATTACACCGGTAATCACGGTTCGAGTCGTTAATAACGGCCAGGCGTTAAGACGCACATGCATTAATTTTCGTTCCAGCATCCCTTGCCTGCGAAACCACAGAGCAATGATAATAATGGCAATATAATAAAATGGCTGGCTTAATAAATCAATCGCTGCATCTAATATCAGCCAAAGCCATGAGATAACTTCATTCAAATAGGTTCACGCTCCTTTTTATGCAATTCGTCGTTTTGTAAAAGTAATGAAATGGATTCAACTAAAGGTATTATAAAATTGTTTACTCATAAATCCAATAAAAAAAGAAGGCTGAACAGCAGCCTTCTTCTTGAAATCAGACAGTTATTCAACTATCTGCATTCCTGATTTCAGTTAAGAAAAACTTTTCTGAACGTTACATGTTCACCCTTGTTTTTCTTGTATTATTTCGACGCACCTGAAGTTATTTCCTTCTTCATTTCAGATACGGCTTTTTTAAGCTGAGTATCGTACTGCGGGTCACTGATCTTCTCGATGAGTGCTGCTTCCAGTGCTTCTGCCGTTTTCTCATCTAAAATGCCGCTGGCAGTAAGTTTTTTGGAAGTCTGGAAAGCCTTAATCGCAGTTTGTGTCTTAGCATCGAAATATCCATCTTTACGGTCTGTCTTAAATCCAAGACCCTCCAGCATCGTTTGTGCATTCTTCACATCCGTGCTGTTCGAATCAAGTTTAAGCGGTAAGTTATCCCTGTTAATCGGAGCTACTGAGAAGTATTCAGGCTGACTGACTGTAACATCAGGCTCAATCCCCTTCTCATGAATCCAATCTCCATTCGGTGTAAGCCATTTTGCTATCGTAATTTTCACTAGGCTTCCATCGCCAAGCTGGCGTTCAAAACTTGTCTGAACCGTTCCTTTACCAAAAGAGTTCTCTCCGAGCAGGGTTGCTCCTGCGGATTGCTGCAAAGCACCCGCCAGAATTTCGGAAGCACTCGCACTGCCTTTATTCATAAGTAGACTTACAGGGTAAGGTTTCGCAGAACCCTTAGATTCATTCTTTTCCCGATTGCCGTTCTTATCTTCTACCTGAACAATAAGCTCGCCTTTGGGAACAAATTGTTCTGCAATATCAATGACAACAGATAACACACCACCAGGGTTGTTCCTAACATCAATGATAAGGCCTTTCATATCCTGGGCTTCGAGCTTGGCTAGCTCTTCTTCAAAACGTTCTGCAGTATTCAGCGAGAATTGGGTAATAGTAATAATACCTACCCCATCTTCCTGCATTTCTGCATATACGGTTTCAAGGTCGATATCATCTCTTACAATCGTAAATTCGAGTGGATCTGTAGAACCTGCTCGCTTAACAGAGACCTTAGCTTCGCTGCCCTTTGGACCACGAATTTTGTTAACGGCCTCATTTAGGTCAAGTCCTTGAAGAGATTCTCCATTCACCGATAAAATGACATCCTTGGACCGTATACCTGCTTTTTCTGCCGGTGATCCTTTAATTGGCGAGACTACAATGACATTTCCATCCTGAGAGGAAACCTCAGCACCAATTCCTGTAAAGGATCCTTCAATTGATTCTTCAAACTGCGCTGCTGTCTCCTGTCCCATATAACTGGAATAAGGATCACCAAGCGCTGCCATCATGCCGTTAATCGCACCATCAATCAGTTCGGCACGATCAATATCCTGATAGTAGTTTTCTTCAATAAGACCAAGCGTTGTTTCGATTTTCGAAAGATCATTCTTCTGACTGCTTCCGGTTACACTCGCAAGTAAACCTTCTCCACCCTGACTATTCAGAGATTGAAAGTTTACAAATGCCAGTGTCAGCAAACACCCGCCTAGTAGGCCAATGATAACCAGCATGAAAGCAGAACGCTTCTTCATCATGAGCGTCACCGCCCTTTCTATTCCGTCTGACTTACAATTCACCCTGATCTACCAGCAAGAGTATATGATAAGCTTGTACGGAATATGCCCTAAGTATGCCGAATTTTACAAATAATTCAGTGGATTCGTATGACTTCCGTTCACCCGTACTTCAAAGTGCAAGTGATTCCCTGTTGAATTCCCTGTTGAACCGACCTCTGCTATTTTTTGACCGCGTGTTACACTGTCGCCTTCTTTTACCTTGATTCCACCGTTGCGAATATGTCCGTATACTGTCCATAGTCCATCTCCATGGTCGATAATAACGGTATTTCCATAACCGTTTGTCCATTCAGCCACGAGGACTACTCCACTCTCAGCTGCCGTAATCGTCGTACCTTCTGGCGCTGCATAGTCGATGCCGGCATGCATTTTACCTACTACACCGGTAATGGGGTGAACCCTCGGTCCATAACCGGATGAAATATAGGCACCTGAAATGGGCATCGCGAAAACTCCACTGCCGCTGGAAGTGCTGCTGCTTGAGTTGCTGCTGGAAGAACTACTGGAACTTGAGCTAGAGCTAGAACTGGAAGAAGAAACTTTCTGTTGCGCTTTTTTACGAGCTGCTTCTTCAGCTGCCGCTTTGGCTTTCGCTGCTGCCGCTGCCTGCTCCGCCTTCAGTTCATTCTTCTCTTGAAGCAAAGCTGAACGTTTGCTGGCAATTGCTACGAGCATACGGTCCTGCTCTTCACTCATTTCTTCCTGAGTCTCAATTTCCCCATCATACTGAGCGATAAGCTGCTGCTTTTCTATTTCTTTTGCATCAAGTTCCGCTTTGCGCTCTTTCTTATCTGCGTATAACTGCTTATGTTCTTTGTATTGTTCTTCAAGCTCTTGCTTCTTCTGAACAACCAATTCTTTGTCTTTCTTATGTTCTTCTAATAGATTCTGATCTTGATCGACAATCATCTTGAGTGAATCTGCACGTTGAAGGAAATCCGCAAAACTAGTAGATGAAAGTAATACATCAAGGTAAGATACCGATCCATCGGTATACATCAAACGCACACGCGATTCTAGCAATTCCTCACGGGCTGCAATCCGTTCTTCCGCTTCTTTCAACTCTTTTTTGGTAAGTCGTAAATTTTCCTCTGTTAACTCAATCTTATAAGAAATGTTAATGAGTTCATTACTTACAATATTAATCTGTTCGATAATTTTATTCAAATAATCTTCCGTTTTTTGCTTGTTATGTTCAGCCTCTTCTTTTTTCTTAGCTGCCTCTTCCTGTTTTGTCTTGGCAGACTGTGATTGTTCCTCGAGCTGTTTAATTTTATTATCGATTTCATTCAAGCTAGAAGCAGCATAACCATAACTAGGTGATAGGATTGCAGCGGTGAGTAAACTCATCGCAAGTGCAGTAGCCGTCTTTTTCAAGTTGTCTTCCCCATCCTTCATTTTAAAATATATATATCATCGCATTATTTTCTTGTTGTGATGAGCAGCTGCCCCTAAACCGGGACAGCCGTCATAAATGTAATAGTAAGTTAAACTTTCAGTGACTTACGAATAGACAATGTGCTGCCTAGAACGCCAACGAGTACTCCCATAATGAGGAGTGAACCTCCAAGCCAAACCCATAGACTAGATAAAGGTACTAGGTTCAACATTTTAATAATAATGTCTTCCTGTACAGTAATAAGCAGCTGGTTATAACCAGCAAACAAAATCCCGATCGTAATAAGTGAACCGATCAGACCGATCAGTGCACCTTCCACAAAAAATGGCCAACGAATGAATGCATTCGTGGCACCAACTAGCTTCATAATCCCAATCTCCCGGCGTCTTGCCAGGATCGTCACGCGAATCGTGTTGGAAATCAGGAACATAGACATTAGTGCAAGTCCCGCAACAAATACAAAACCGATCGTCCGGATCAGACGTGTAATCTTGAACAACGTCTCTACCGTTTCTTCACCAAAATTAACTTTCATAATAGGCTTCTCAGTATATTTCTCATTCAGAGCTTCAATCTTCTCCGCTACAAAATCAACGGTACTCGGATCAATAAGCTCAACTCGAATGGTGTCTGGAAGCGGGTTGTTATCTACATCAAAGCCTTCCAAAAGTTCCTGTTGATCCTCGCCAAGCTTTTCTTTAAATTCAGCCAATCCTTGGTCTTTAGGAACAAACTTAATCGAACTTACCTCTGGCATCGCTGCAATTTCTTCTTGTAATGTTGTACGAAGCTCTTCATCTACATTCAGCTGCAGGTACGTACTGATCTCTACCTGGCTGTCCGCATTATCGGCGATCGAATTAACATTCACGACCAAGAGAACGAACACTCCTAAAATCAATAGAGAAACAACAATAGACGTTATGGATGCAATAGACATCCAGCCGTTGCGGAAAATACTCTTGAATCCTTCCCGCAGATGGCGCAAGAAGGTGCTAAAATTCATAGCCGTATTCCCCTCTCAGCTCGTCCCTAACGATATGGCCTTTTTCAATCGCAATAACCCGTTTTCTCATCTTGTTCACAATGTCACGGTTATGCGTAGCCATTACAATGGTCGTTCCTCGGAAATTAATTTCATCAAGAAGCTGCATAATTCCCCACGACGTCTCGGGATCCAGGTTGCCGGTAGGCTCATCCGCAATAATAACAGAAGGATTATTCACAATGGCTCTAGCAATTGCAATCCGCTGCTGCTCCCCGCCGGAGAGTTGTGCCGGCTCTCGGTCTGCCTTTTCCTTTAGACCTACTAGATCGAGAACTTCCATTACACGTTTCTTGATATGCTTCTTAGGGGCTTCAATAACCTCCATAGCAAAAGCAACATTCTCATATGCCGTCATCTTCGGCAGCAGTCTGAAGTCCTGAAAGACCACCCCAATATTTCGTCTGACATAAGGAATCTTACGATGTTTCAACTTTCCAATATTAAATCCGTTCACTGATATTTGACCTTTAGTCGGTACTTCTTCTCTGTAAATTAATTTCATAAAAGTCGATTTACCCGCTCCAGAGGGTCCGACGATATAAACAAATTCATTGCGGTCGATCTTCACCGAAACGCCTTGAAGCGCATGCGCACCATTCGGATAGGTCTTCCACACGTCTTGTAACTCAATCACATCATCACTTCCCGTTGCATTAGTAGCTTCTTTTGCTCATTTCGACACTTTCCAATGATTTCCTTTAAAATCTCTCGATTTTCATCAAGATGTCTCTCATTGTAACAAATTTGTTACCTTTTGAGTAGCCGAAAGATTTCCTCTCCCTCCGCATATATTGAATGAGTGTTCCTAACACCGGGAAATCAGAAGTCTGAGAGGAGTTCTATATGAAAAAAGTTCACATTTCGTTCATGGTTTGTGTGTTTCTTTTTCTCCTATTCGCTTTTATCTTTGGCTGGCTATACATGTACGCTCACCAGTCCAAAATCCCCCCAGGAGTTCATTTATCCGGGTGGTCGGTAGGAGGGCAGGATAAGGATACCATACTGCAGGAGTTAGAACAGAAACTCACATCACTTGAAAATCTTCCGCTCGGAGTAAAGTCCAAGAACACTCCTATCTCCGATACGAAACTAACACTGGCTGATGCTGGAGTGACGTACAAAGCCGATCAATTCAAACAAGCTTTACGTACGCTTTCGGAAGGCGGTCTTGTCCAAAGAGTCGTTCAGCGCTGGCACTTCACTAAGCAATGGGAGCTGGAAGTGGACATCGTTCCTGATCATCTTAAGCAAAAACTCACTCCAGCTTGGGAAGAAAAGCAATTCGGAAATCCCGTAAATGCAGTTCGAAAAATTACACCAAACGACGAAGTTGTTTATACACCCGAACGTAACGTACAGCGGATTAAGTGGGATCAAATGAATGCGATTATATCTCAAATCGTACCTGACCATTTTTCAATACTTAATAAGAAAGATAAAGAACCGACTAGTATAGTTATCGACCTTCCCCTCCAAGAGTTGAAGCCCAAAGTTACCATTGCTTCTCTAAAAGAAGAAGGGATTGAAAGGAAGATCATTGAAGTGGTGACGTCTCTTGGATCAAGCGGAGAAGGAAGAACACATAATGTCAGCGCGGCAGCCAGCGCGTTAAACGGACTCATTTTAAAACCAGGGGATATTTTTGATTATGGCAGTATTGTCGAGAAGGCAGAAAAGGAGAGCGGATTTCAGGAAGCGCCCGTCATTGTAAGAGGTCAGTTAGTACCCGGTGTCGGGGGAGGGATATGCCAGGTATCCAGCACACTATATAATGCAGCCCTGCGAACGGGGCTAGAGATTGTTGAGAGGAGAAATCATTCCCTTCCTGTCAGTTATCTTCCTAAGGGGCTTGATGCAACCTTTGCGTCCGGGTACATTAATTTCCGATTTAAAAACACGACAGATAAGCACCTCCTTATTAAAGCAGAGGTAAAAGACCGCGAACTGAATGTCTCTTTCTTCGGAACTTTTCCGGAGAATGTAAGTTACGAACTCGATACCGAACTTCTCGAAACCCTTCCAGCTCCGCTCACCTATGTATCAGATCATTCTCTTTCCCCAGGAAGCGAGATGGTGCGTCAGGCCGGTTCAACCGGATATGTTGTTGCCTCTTATCAGATTAAGAAAGTAAATGGAGAAGTCGTCTCTCGTAAATTGATATCTAAAGACACTTACCGGCCGCAAGACCGAGTTCTTGCTGTAAACCGTACTGCACAGGAGAAAGAACCACCTCCATTGCCGCCCTCTTCGGACACTCCTCCCGTGGAAGATGGAGTTCGCACGGAAGATGCAGGCTAAGATTTCAATAGAAAAAGAGCGCTGCATCATTGCACGCACAATAATAACCCGGGCTGGTATGTTGCATACGTCCGGGTTTCTTTATTTTCTAAAACCGATTCATGGTGTATTACACCTGCTCATTCATCTATAACGAGCCAATCTGGTTGCAAACCTCTGTCACTGCGTCTGAATGCTTCTTGCAGGACTCACTATATTCGACAAGCCCAATTCGGCACCCAGGACCAATATAAACCTTACGTCCCCTTACTACTTTAGCTTCTGTATGCTCTAGATGCAGCACATCACCTTCTATCGTATCCGCGATCAGATCACTTTGGCGCTTAGGGTTAAACATGTGGAAGAGAGAAGACATCAGCGTTCGTTTAATCTCAATCTTGTGACCGCCGATCTCGGCAACTTTACAGAGCCCATACAATCCAATATCGATATGTTCAGCATTCAGCATCCCCTCTGTCTGAATTGCCCCTTTAATCCTCAATTGTTCTGCACTGCAATCGCCATGAAGGCGAACCGAGCCAAATGCTTTAAAATGCTCACTATGAATGGAACGTTTAACGACCGTATCTCCGTTTAGCTTCACATGCCGGACTTCCAGTTTCCCACCCACTTCGAACTGTCCGCTCGTTTTAATGGAATCTCCGTATACATCGCCCTGGACATGAAGACTCCCCGTAAGCTTAATCTGATTACTCCGGAGATGGCCATTTACCGCCGCTGTACCCGTACATTTAAAATACTGGCTCTCCACATCACTATGAATCACACCTTCTCCTACAATCTTTACGTTCCGAACGATGCCTCCACCCGAACTTCCGTTTCCTGTGATCTTAATGTCTTTATCCATGTGTCCACTCCTGTATCCTGTTATCATCTGTGGTTCCTCCTTACTTCCGTTCTACATCTGAACTTGCCGGCCTACTCGAGATTCAGGATCTTGCTCGTAAGATACGCTGTATTCCACTGCACCAATCTCACACCCAGGACCGATGGTAATCCGGCCTCCTCTAACTGTACCCGCATGAGTATGCTCTAGATAGATATCGTCCCCTTCTATGATATGAGTCTTTAGCCTAGGCGTCATAGCAGGTACGAACTGATCCAGTAATCTAACCTTTGATTTACGGCGGACCTGAATTTGCTCCCCGCCAATTTCTTCTACCTCACAACGATGATGCAGCACAATATCCACAGTTCCTGCGTTCAGCATACCCTTGATCTTGAAACCACCCTGTACTTCGATAGTCTCACATTCCACGTCTTTTCCTACTGTAATCCCACCTGCAACCTCTACACAGCTTCCGATTAATTTCCCATCGATCGTTGCTTTCCCGTTTACAATCAATTTATCAGTCTGCAGATGTTCTTTAATAGATGTTATTCCATCAATTCGGGTCTGCCTTGTCTTAACACTGCCTTCAATCTTGCTGCTTCCATTGACTTGATATTCATCCGCAGCCACACTTCCCTGAATATTAGCTGAACCATTCACAACATACCGTTCACAGTGAAGATTACCTTGCAGACCCGATGTACCATTTACTTCGTAACTCACACAATCGATATCGCCAGAAAATTTACCTACCCCATCCACACGTACGTGGCGGTACATACCGCCTGCTGCTCTGCCAACGCCTGAAATATTTAAGTCTGGTCTGGTTTGCTCGTTCTTCATTAGAACCCCTCCGACTCACTCAATTTAACTTTCAACTGCTCCAAATAAGTATTTAGAGATAAACGCAGAACTTCCTTAACACCTGTGTCAAAATAAACTTCGCTTCCTGTAGTCAGCATTGTAAATAGGGGGATTCCCATTTTTCGGGTCAAAATGATGTCACAACCTTTATCTTGAAACTTGCTGTAATACGCCTGAAACGTCTGTACAAGCAAAATTCCTTCTTCCCGGTTCATCTGTCCACTGGCAAGAGCCTGATCCAAAACATAGATACACAGCATTTCCTCAAAAGAAAAAGTTTGTTTCTCCTTTTCACTTCCACTTTCTAAAAAAAGATGTATTGAAATCGGTGTTACCAGATGTTTTCGCTCTATTTCTACACGGGTAAGCACCTTGTTACTCACCGAAGGGGAGAACACATCGGCCAATTCATCCAAAGAAAGTTCATCTTTCATGTTTTTTATTCGGTCAATTCGTGTTAAGATGCTTTCCCTAGGAAAAAAAGTCTCCTGTCCTGTAAAAGAAGATTTACGTATAAACCAATCCTCTGGTATTAGGTTTTTTCGCTTCCAACGATAGAGTTGACCGTATGATATTCCCGTCTGTTCCAAAAGTTCTTTCTTAGATATTAAGTCTTCAGTCATGTAATTCTAACCCCCTGAAGACAATGTAACATAACATTGTTACGCTGTAAATGTACGTTTCGTTCATTTCTCTGTTTTTATTGATGGGACGCTTGTTTTCTCTTTATTTAAAGAAATTTATGTAGAAAAATATATTTATTATTTAGTTACCAACCTGTTGATAACTTTTTGAAAATCCATTGTTTTTTTGTTTTCTATTCACAAATTGGTATTGGATTCGTGGAAAAACAGGATTGACTGTGGGTAATGTGCATAGAATTGTGCATAAACACGAAATTACTAATATCATTTTGCGATGAGTCTGTGAATAACACAATGTTATGCACAAAATGGGTATAACATTGTGAATGACTTTCTTTTTACTTCTCCATTCTTCCATTCACACCTGTGGATGAAGTCTCTTCGGTGCTTTATTTAGTGGCGATGATCCACCGACTTTCGTTATACTAGATGAGTATCAATGATGCTTTATCTTACATAGGGAGGGATTTGGGATTATGGCACTTATGCAATGTCATTTCTATTCAGAAGTACTCGGTATGAATACGACGATGCACGTTATTTTACCTCAGCAAACCGCTACACAGATTGGTGTCGATACCAAACAAAGCAATGGACTTCATCAAACACTTTATCTTCTTCATGGTCTATCTGACGATGACTCAATTTGGCTTCGCCGTACTTCCATTGAACGATATGCATCGGCTTACGGAATTGCTGTCGTTATGCCTAATGCACATCGCAGCTACTATACAGATATGGCAGAAGGAAGCGCTTATTTTAAGCACATATCCGAAGAACTTCCCAATCTTGCCCGTTCTTTCTTCCCTCTATCTGCAGCACGAGAAGATAACTTTGTAGCTGGCTTGTCCATGGGCGGTTATGGCGCAATGAAGATCGCTTTAAGTAAGCCGGAATCTTATGCAGCAGCGGCAAGCCTGTCAGGAGCACTCGACATGGCAAATCTTCAGGATCGGATGAATGAATCTGCGCAAGCGAATACTGAATTTAGACGAGTTTTTGGTGACCATGTGACAGATACCGAGAATGATTTGATGTGGCTATTAAAACAATGTGAACAAAAGGATGGCCCTAAACCGAAGCTGTTCCAATGTTGCGGAACAGAAGACTTTTTATATGAGGACAATCTTCGTTTCCGCTCAGCCGCGGAACAAACACGACTGGATTTCACTTATATAGAAGGCCCCGGTGAACATGAATGGGGTTATTGGGATGCCCGCATTCAGGATGTGCTGAAGTGGCTTCCTCTCTAATTCTTCTTTATAATTTAATGGACAAACTAGCTTTCTTTTAGTTGTAATTTAGTTATCTCTTAGTAGTTATCTGATAGCTATATTTTTAGCTATCCATAGTGATGTATAAAAAAGAGCAGCCACCGGGCTGCTCTTTATCTTTAGTATTTGTCTATAGCTTACTCTAATGAAATAGTCAGTGAGTTAGATCTATTTTTCGAGAGAGTTAGGTTTACATCACTTATACTTAAGCTTCTGCATGCTCAACAAGCCACTGATCCGTGAGCCGCATGATTGCTTCACTCCGTTTGATCGCATCGCATACTTGTTCAGTGGCAGTTCCCCCGTAAACATTCCGTGCATTCACGACCGCTTCCGGCTGAAGTACGGCGTAAATCTCCTCATCAAACAGCTCTGAAAATTGGGTGAATTCATCTAGAGTCAGATCCAGCAAGTATTTGCCGTTCTGAATACAATAAAGAACCGTTTTGCCAATAACTTCGTGTGCCTGGCGGAAAGGCAGTCCTTTGTTCACCAGAAAATCTGCGATATCTGTAGCATTAGAAAAATCTTTATTCACCGCTTCACGCATACGATCTTTGTTCACCTTCATAGTAGCAATCATTGGAGCAAACAACTGCAAAGCCCCTTCAAGTGTCGCTACCGTATCGAACATGCCCTCCTTATCCTCCTGCATATCTTTGTTATAAGCAAGCGGCAAGGATTTAAGAACCGTAAGCAGACCTATGAGATTTCCATAAACTCGGCCTGTTTTACCGCGAACGAGTTCCGGTACATCTGGGTTTTTCTTCTGCGGCATAATGCTGCTTCCCGTACAGAAGGCATCATCCAGTTCTACGAAACTAAATTCCGTACTGCTCCACAGCACCAGCTCTTCACTAAGACGGGATAAGTGCATCATGATCAGGGAGGCATCTGCCAGGAACTCAACGATAAAATCACGATCGCTTACTGCATCAAGACTATTCTCGTATACACGGTCAAATTGCAGCTGTTCTGCTACAAAATGACGATCAATCGGAAAAGTTGTGCCTGCAAGCGCTCCTGCACCAAGCGGAAGAACATTGATTCGTTTGTAACTGTCCATCAGTCTCTCTGCATCCCGCTGGAACATCGACACATAGGCCATTAAATGATGAGCAAAAAGGATCGGCTGCGCTCTTTGCAAATGGGTATAACCTGGCACAATGGTATCCACGTTATCTCTCGCCTGCCCAATAAGTGCTTCTTGCAGCGTATGGAGCATTCCGACAATTTCAATTACCCGGGCACGCAAGTATAAATGCATATCTGTTGCTACCTGATCGTTCCGACTACGACCTGTATGTAATTTGCCGCCTACTGGACCAATCTGATCAATTAAGTTCTTCTCAATATTCATGTGGATATCTTCATCCGATACGGAAAATTCAATCTCACCTGCACGAATTTTACCAAGTACCGTCTGCAACCCTTCTTTAATCGTCTCCACATCTTCCTGAGGTAAAATACCGCACTTTCCTAGCATACTCACATGAGCCAGACTGCCCTGAATGTCCTCTTCTGCTAGTGCTTTGTCAAAGTTAATCGATGCTGTATATTCTTCTACCAGATGATTCGTTTGTTTCGTGAAACGCCCGCCCCATAGTTTACTCATGTCGCTGCCTCCCTTTCACCTCTCATGGACAAAGACCGTCCCTATTACTTATCAAGGAACGGCCTTTCGTCTCCTTACCCTTTATAGCTGCTTTTATTGATTCTGAGCTACTCCAGAACCTACTTTTAGTCTCAATGCGTTCAGACGGATAAAACCTGTAGCATCTCCTTGATCGTACGCTTGTGTTGGATCTGCTTCCATCGTAGCAATGTCGGGATTATATAAGCTGACCGGGCTTTTCACTCCCGCGCCAATCACGTTTCCTTTGTATAACTTCACACGAACCGTTCCGGTTACGTTCTTCTGGCTCTCTGTAACGAGTGCTTGAAGAGCAAGACGTTCTGGAGCAAACCAGAATCCGTTATACACGAGCGTGCTGTAACGAGTAATCAGACTATCGCGCAGGTTCATCACTTCACGGTCCATTGTGATGGACTCCATTTTGCGATGTGCTGTAAATAGAATGGTTCCTCCTGGTGTTTCATACACGCCGCGGCTCTTCATGCCGACAAAACGGTTCTCCACCATATCCACACGGCCAATTCCATGTTTGCCGCCCAGTTCATTCAGTTTCTCCATTACTTCCAGCGGGCTAAGTTTCTCACCATTCAAAGCAACACAGTCACCTTTATAAAATTCAAGCTCCAGATATTCTGCTTCATTCGGTGCATCCTCAGGATCATTACTCAGTAAGTACATTTCTTTGTTCTCAGGAGTGGTTGCATCAAACCAAGGATCTTCAAGGACACCACTTTCATAACTGATATGTAGTAAGTTACGGTCTGTAGAGTATGGTTTTGCTGCGGATGCGGTTACAGGAATCCCATGTTTTTCGGCATAGGCAATCATCTCTGCACGTCCAGGGAACTGATTACGGAACTCTTCTAGACGCCATGGAGCAATAACCGCAATATCCGGTGTAAGTGCAGCCGCGTTCAGCTCAAACCGAACTTGGTCATTACCTTTACCCGTTGCTCCGTGAGCAATGGCGGTTGCCCCTTCAGCGATAGCGATATCCACCATACGTTTTGCAATCAGGGGACGAGCAATACTGGTACCGAGTAGATATTGTCCTTCATACATTGCCCCTGCCTGGAACATCGGGTAGATGAAGTCTTTTGCAAACTCTTCGCGAAGGTCGTCAATGTATACTTTGGATGCTCCTGTAGCGAGTGCTTTTTCCTCTAGGCCATCAAGTTCGTCTTTTTGTCCGATATCTGCGGTAAAGGCAATAATCTCTGCGTCATATGTTTCTTTCAGCCATTTTAGAATGACGGATGTATCTAGTCCGCCGGAATAGGCTAATACTATTTTCTCTTTTGCCATGTTGTTTCCTCCTCGTTATACGGTGGCTGGGGGCTCGATATTGACGGATCGTTATTGACTGATGCAGAGGGATCGTTATTGACTGGTTCTCTCCGGTTGTTTTGCTTCGCAAAGCCAAAAGTCGTTCATCATTCAATAACTTCACCCTGAGCAGTAGTTCATAACCTCCGACATTAAAACCGAACCCCTAAGCACAGGCTGCTTTGTTATCACTCGCTCACTGTGCTAAAACCCTGGAACGAATCTCTCTATCAGCTACTCTGTCATGTCTATTCCATATTCTAACATCAAACGCGATTTATTTTGTCATTTTATAAAAAAAAAGTAAGTTACTGTATTCATTAGTGGAAGCATCGCTTACTCGAAGCGTTTTATCCCATTAGTGCGGCCATTAATGCTTTTTGTGCATGCAGGCGATTCTCTGCTTGATCAAAAATGGCGGAGTTCGGACCGTCAATAACTCCCTCACTCACTTCTTCTCCACGGTGCGCTGGTAGGCAGTGCAAGAAGATATAATCTGGTTTTGCACCTTTTACAAGTTCCTCATTTACCTGATAATCAGCAAAAGCCGCTTCACGCTCTTTTTGCTCCTCTTCAAATCCCATACTTGCCCACACATCGGTGTAAATAATATCTGCATCTTGTACTGCTTCTTGCGCGCTGTTTGTTACCACAACCTCAGCACCTGTTTCTGTAGCAATGCTCTTTGCCTGATCCACAATAGCTGCAGACGGTTCATATCCTTTCGGACTTGCCACGGATACGTGAACACCCAGCTTCGCTGCTCCGAGCATTAATGAATGCGCCATGTTGTTGCCATCACCGACATACGCCATCTTTAGACCTTTCAGTTTGCCCTTATGCTCAAGTACGGTCTGGAAGTCAGCGAGTACCTGACAAGGATGTGCATCATCGCTCAGTCCATTAATGACAGGGATATCCGCATACTTCGCCAGCTCCGTTATATTGCTGTGTGCAAAAGTACGAATCATAATTCCATCGAGGTAGCGGGATAGCACCTGAGCCGTATCACCGATCGTCTCGCCGCGACCGAGCTGGATATCATTTTTACTAAGAAACAGCGCATGCCCACCGAGCTGAAACATCCCCACTTCAAAGGATACACGAGTACGTGTGGAAGACTTCTCAAAAATAAGTCCAATGGTTTTGCCCTTCAGCGGCTGATAAACCTCACCATTTTTCTGCTTCTTCTTGATATCAATGGCCAGATCTAGAAGATACTCGATCTCTTCCTTCGTGTAATCTGTAAATTCGATAAAATCCCGTCCGTGCAGATTTAGTTTTGTAATTGCCATACTATTCTCCTCCTAAGGGTCCTTTGGCAGCGACATGTTCTTCAATTAATATTGCAATCAGCGATACCGCAGTATCGATTTCTTCTTTGGTCACATATAAATTCGGAAGGAAACGGATGACGTTTGGTCCTGCTGTCACAAACAAGAATCCTTTTTTCTGTCCCGCAAGAACGATGTCACCTACAGCTTCTTTGCACTCAATGCCGACAATCAATCCTTGTCCCCGAATTTCAGTAACAAAATCTTGATCTATCAGCTTCGTCCGCAGTGACTCGATTAAATAATCACCCATCTCCGCCGCGCGAGCAGGGAGATTATCTTCAAGAATGGTCTCCACCGTGGCAAGAACGGCAGACATAGCAAGTGGAGTTCCTCCAAAGGTCGTAGCATGACTGCCCGCTGTGAACGCTTCACGCAGGTATCCTTTACCAAGCATCGCTCCCACAGGGAAGCCGCTCGCAATCCCTTTTGCTACGGTGAAAATATCCGGTTCAATACCGTAATGTTCATGCCCGAACAATTTTCCTGTCCGGCCCATTCCCGTCTGTACTTCATCCATAATAAGCAGCAGTCCATGTTCCTCACACAATGCTTTGACCTCTGCCAAGAAAGCAGGTTCTACGATGTGAATGCCGCCTTCTGCCTGAATCATCTCAAGCATAATGGCTGCTGTATGCGGCCCAATCGCTTCTTTCAGCGCCGGAATATCGTGTAGAGGTACGTGAACAAACCCTTCAGGAAGAGGAAGAAATCCTTCTTTTACCTTGTCTTGGCCCGTTGCCGTCAGCGTAGCCAGTGTGCGTCCGTGGAAAGACTGCTTGAAAGTAACAATTTCATAACGATCGTTACCTAGCACTTTTTGCTGATATCTTCTCGCCAGTTTAATAGCCGCTTCGTTCGCCTCAGCACCGCTGTTGCAGAAAAACACAGCATCTGCACAAGTGTTCGCCGTAAGCAGCGCAGCCGCTTTCTCTTGAGCAGGGATATGAAACAGATTCGATACATGCCACAATTCATCCAGCTGATCTTTTACTTTGGCAATAACTCGATCTGGCGCATGACCGAGATTCGTAACGGCGAGTCCGCTCATGAAATCAAGATATTGATTCCCCTTATCATCCCACAAATAACTTCCTTTTCCTTTCACAAGGCTTATCGGATAACGAGCATAGGTTGGAAAAAGGGAACTCTCTGTATTCGCTGTCTCTATCGTCTGCTGTTCCGTGTGTGATTCCTTTACAGGCTGCTGAGATGAATTGGTAATCGTCAATTATTTCACTCTCCTATCCATGAATACGCGTATACTGCGTCCACTTACTTATTTAGAAGTTCTATGAATTACATCCGTACAATTCGAGTGCCGATCACTTCACCTTGAAGTACTCTGCTGAGCACGCTTGGCTCACTTCCATCGACGATAATAACTTCCTTCACTTTCCCCTGAATACATTCAATGGCTGCTTTTACTTTGGGAATCATGCCTCCATAAATTTCGCCGGTCTGAATCATATCCTGTATCTCTTGCACCGCTACGGTACCTAGCACTTTTTTCACACCATTCACATTCTTCATAATTCCCGGCACATCGGTTACCACAATTAATCGGCTCGCCCCAAGGTGTGAAGCTACTGCTCCTGCTGCTGTATCTGCGTTGATGTTATAGCGCTGTCCATCCCCATCTATTCCAATCGGAGCAATAATCGGCATATATCCCATATCTAGCACCCCTTGAATAATTGATGCTTCTATTCGGGTGACATCTCCTACATGACCTACTTCTGCATGGTTACTGACGGGTTTCGCCTGAATGAGTCCTCCATCCACACCGGAGAGGCCCAGCGCTTTACCACCAGAAGACTGGATTCGCCGTACGATCTGCTTGTTAATGCTGCCGGCAAGTACCATCTCTACAACATCAAGAACGGGTTCAGTCGTTTTACGAAGTCCATTCACAAATTCGGTCTCAATCCCCAGCTTTGCCAGGTTCTCAGATATTGCAGGTCCGCCGCCATGAACAATGACAGGCTGCATCCCTTCTGCTTGGAGCTTCTGCAGGTCTTCAAAAAAAGCATCCGGAAGCGCAGCAAGTGTGCTGCCTCCGCATTTCATAACAAAGGTGCGGATATCTTTTTGCGCCTCGTTATTCTTTTTCAAAGTGTCTTGTGTTATCGTCATGCCTCTATCCCCTTCCTCGTAACAAAAGTAGCGGACAGCCCTCTCTTACGTCCGGTAGGCCGCATTAATTCGAACATAATCGTAAGTCAGATCACAGCCCCACGCGGTTGCGTTCCCGCTTCCTCCATGCAGATCCACATGGATCTGAACTGAATCTCCTTGCAGATAACGCAGAGCTTCTTCTTCATCAAAAGCAACCGGACGTGATCCCGATAACACTAAAATAGATCCAAGCTTCACATCCACCTGATCGGGCTGAACGGGTTCTCCTGCACGACCTACAGCTGCAATGATCCGTCCCCAGTTCGCATCCGCTCCAAACATCGCCGATTTTACGAGACTCGAACCAATGACCGTCTTAGCTATCGCTCTTGCTGAATCATCCGATACCGCACCCGCAATATTCACTTCAACGAGTTTGGTCGCTCCTTCTCCGTCTCTTGCAATCGCCTTAGCAAGCACTTCACACACATAGTTAAACGCTGCTGCGAAGTTCTCCCAATCCTTATGCCCCGGGTGCAAAGTTTTATTACCTGCAAGCCCGCTTGCCATCGCAATGAGCATGTCATTTGTACTTGTGTCACCATCTACGGTAATCATGTTAAAGGTAGCATCAGTTGATTTTCCAAGCAGACCTTGAAGTGCAGCCTGATCCACCTGTGCATCGCATGTCACAAAAGCCAGCATGGTTGCCATATTCGGATGAATCATCCCGGAACCTTTTGCAGCCCCTGCGATCATTACTTCTTTTCCATCTATATAAGTACGGACGCAAATTTCCTTCTTCACCAGATCCGTTGTCAGGATGGCTTGGGAAAAATCACTCGCTTCTTGTTTTCCTGAACCTACTCTTGCAGGTAATCCTTTAATCCCGGCATGCACTTTTTCCATATTAAGCAACTCACCGATCACGCCTGTCGATGCCACGGCTACATTCTCTACTGCAATACCCAGCTCTCTTGCTGTTGCGAGCCGCATGGCATAAGCATCTTTTTCACCTTGCTGCCCTGTTACGGCATTCGCATTCCCGCTGTTTACAACAATCGCCTGCAGTTTACCGTTCTGCATACTCTCTCTGGTAACTTGAAGCGGTGCGGCTTGAAATACATTCGTTGTATACACTGCCGCTGCATCCGCTAGAACTTCACAGGTAATGACACCAAGGTCATTACGCTCTGTCTTTTTGAGTCCACAATGCAGTCCCCCTGCTGCGAAACCTTTTGGTGATACGATTGATCCTTCCGGTATAACTTGAAACGCTTGATATGCAACCTGTGCCATAACCTCTCCCCATTTCCATACAGGTAAATAAAATCGACTGCAATACGGCTATCTCATTCGAATTACGGGTATACTGGTAAAAAATTCAGTCCGGTCTGTTCATCCCAGCCCATCATCAGGTTCAAATTCTGGATCGCTTGGCCTGCAGCACCTTTTACGATGTTGTCAATGACGGATATAATCGTAACTCGGCCTGTTCGCTCATCCACTGCAAAACCAATATCACAATAATTGGATGCGAATACTTCCTTTGTAGCCGGCCAAATCCCTTTATCACGGATTCTTACAAAAGACCGGTTCTCATAATACTGCTTATAAACATCTATAAAATCTTGATCAGTATATTCGCCTTTCAGCGGAGCGTACATTGTACTCATAATTCCTCTAGTCATCGGAACCAGGTGTGTTGTAAACGTAACGGTAACCGGCTCTCCTGCTTGGTCGCTAAGGACCTGTTCAATCTCAGGAATATGCTGATGCTTATTCACTTTGTAGGCTTTAAAATTCTCATTCATCTCTGCGTAATGGGAAGATAGACTCGTTCCTCTCCCAGCACCAGATACTCCCGACTTCGCATCAATGATAATACTGCGGTGATCGATCAGCCCTGCCTTGATTGCGGGAATCAGTCCTAGCAGCGTCGCTGTTGGGTAACATCCTGGATTGGATATAAAGGAAGCACCTGCTGCATTCTCTCCATAGATCTCGCTTAAACCGTATACCGCCTGATCCAAATAGATATCTTCTGCCGGACTATGTTTATACCACGCTTCGTATTCCGCACCATCTGTCAGTCTAAAATCACCTGAAAGATCAATCACTTTCAAACCTGCATTAATCAGCTGAGGAACCAGCTTCGTACTTACTCCCGATGGAGTTGCTGTGAATACGAGATCAATCTCTTCTGCCATCTTCACAATATCAATCCCGTCCAGCTTCTGATCCACAATTCCTGTCAGATGAGGAAACCCTTCAGTGATCGAAACACCGCTTGTTGAAGACGAAATTACAGAAGTAATCTCTACATGGGGATGCTGATACAAAAATCGAATGAGTTCCACACCGCCATATCCAGTAGAACCTACGATTGCAACTTTGCATTTCTGAGTCATTGGGTTGCCTCCATCTCATGAATAGTCTATTTTCTATGTATGTAATCCATTTATAGGTTGATCATGCTAAAATATACTTTTTTATTCATCGATGTGCATTATTATACATTGATGTTTATATAAATACAACACTTTATACATTATTCTATACAAATGAAATCATTCATTATTATTTAGCACCCAGGGATTCGATGAAAAATGAAATATCTATTTCCGATGTTTCCAACAGAGTGTTATGATGCATAATAGGGTTTAAATAAATCTCTATATCATATTTAAAGGAGCTATCGCTTTGGATATTAATCACATCAGCTCTATTATCATTCTGGTGATCAATATGCTGCTGGCGGCAGCTGTTGTTTTCCTGGAACGAAAGGATGCTACCTCAACGTGGGCTTGGCTGCTTGTGCTCACCTTCATTCCGATTCTCGGATTTGTTCTCTACCTGCTGCTTGGTCAGAACCTCACTCGCTATCGCCTCTTCCAATGGAAAGAACGCGCTAAACTTAATATCGATCAGATGGTCATTGATCAAGTTCATCTTTTGCAGGAAAAAGATTTCCCGTTTCGCAAACTAGACACTTTAGAATACAAAGACTTCATCTATATGCATCTTATACAAAATGGAGCTTTATTCACCGAAGATAACAAGGTCGATATCTTTGTAGACGGTCATCAGAAGTTTGATAAACTGCTTGAAGATATTCATAATGCGAAAGACCATATTCACATTCAGTACTACATTTATCGTTCTGATGGACTTGGGAAACAAATTCGGGATGCACTGATTAAGAAGGCTAAGGAAGGTATTTATGTACGAGTTCTTTATGATGCGCTTGGTTCTAGAACGCTGAGAAAACGTTTCTTTAAGGAACTGACTGAAGCTGGAGGAAAAGTAGAAGTGTTTTTCCCATCCAAACTAAGTCCCATTAACCTTAGACTAAATTACCGGAATCACCGAAAACTCGTCATTATTGATGGACAGATTGGATATACGGGTGGATTTAATGTAGGGGATGAGTATCTCGGTCTCGACAAAAAATTTGGATACTGGCGTGACACGCATCTGCGAATTCAAGGAACTGCAGTTGCGACCCTTCAAGCTCGCTTTATCATGGACTGGAACGAAGCTTCTCGGTATCATGACATCACGTTTGTACCTGCCCATTTCCCTGAACCAGAAAAAACAGGCCATGTAGGGATGCAGATCGTTACCAGCGGACCTGATGCAGAAATCGAACATATCAAGAACGGGTACATAAAGATGATATCGGCGGCCAAGAAATCAATCCTGATTCAGACCCCGTATTTTATCCCGGATGCTAGTATGCTCGATGCTGTTCGTATCGCTTGTTTGTCGGGAATTGATGTACGTATCATGATTCCGAATAAGCCGGACCATATGTTTGTATACTGGGCAACCACTTCCTATGTTGGTGAACTGATTAAAGTGGGCGCAAAAATCTTTGTTTATGACAATGGCTTCCTCCATACCAAAATGATTGTCGTCGATAATAAAATAGCAACCATCGGGTCAGCTAATTTCGATGTGCGCAGCTCCCGTCTGAACTTTGAAATCAATGCTTTTATCTATGATTCTGATATTGCACAGCAGCTGACCGATGCTTTCGAAAAAGACTTACAGCTCTCAGCCGAGCTGACAGAAGAACATTACAAGCAGCGTTCCCTCTGGATTCGCTTTAAGGAATCCATCTCCAGATTGCTTTCACCTATCTTGTAAGAGGATACGAAAAGCATAAATACAAAAAAGGACAGACCGATGAAGGTCTGTCCTTTTTTTCAGTTCATTTGAGCAACTAGCCATTTGCTACCGCATTTCCAAGTTATTTATACCATATGCTCAGCTGTTTAAGCTCTCGTAAATCCTTCACCTAATACTTCATGTGCATTCGTAATCGTCACAAAGGCATTCGGATCAACGGAACGTACGAGGGCTTTTAAACGAGTAATTTCATTTTGTGCAACGACGACCATCAGCACCGTCCGATCATCATCTGTGTAACCGCCTTGTGCGGAAAGTTTGGTTAGACCACGGTCCAGATCATCGAGAATCGCTTTTGAAATGGACTCTGTTTGTTCCGAAATAATATAAGCCACTTTGGAGGTGCCAAAGCCCATTTCAACAGAGTCAATTACTTTACCTGTGACATACAAACTGATGAGAGCAAACAAAGAGTTCTCCAGTGAAAGTATCCATCCCGCCAGAATAATGACGGTTCCATCAAGCAGCATGACACATAAAGAAAGTCGTAAACCGCTAAATTTCTGAATGATCTGTGCAAGAATCGTAAGACCACCCGTTGAACCGCGGCCCCGATATACAATCCCAATCCCTAGACCGACTCCAATCCCGCCGAAAATGGATGCCAAGAGCGGATTGCTTGTCGGAACTGCCCATGTATCCGTCAGATAAACAAAGAAGGGAAGCATAAAACTTCCGAGTAAGGAACGAACTCCATATTGTCTGCCCAGAATGAGATAACCGGCAATAAATAGAGGGATATTCAGCGCCCACTGGGTGTACGCAGGTTCAACACCTACCGCCTCCTGCACGAGAATGGATATTCCCGATACACCGCCTGATGCAATCTGATTGGGAACAAGGAATAAATTAAAGGCAATCGCCATAACAAACGATCCAAATATAATCAAAAATGTATCTAGTGCCATTCGTAGCGGTCCATCAATCGGAATGATGGAGTTCCATCTTTTGTTTTTGGGTTGTTGTGCTTGCTGCATTACGTTCTAATCTCCCCTTAAAATAATATCGCTATATATTTATTTCATAATCCATGCCACAAGGATAAAAATGATTACGGCATGATCGATGTATCCCCTATTTCAACCAGCAAAAAAATTCCTACACGGTTATACCCCTTACCATGTAGGAATTCCCTATAAATTATTCAGACTCCACCTTAATTTGCTTGCGGAGATATCCGTCAATAAACGGATCCAGGTCGCCATCCATGACAGCACCTACGTTCCCTGATTCTACACTTGTACGGTGATCCTTTACCATACTATAGGGATGGAACACGTAGGAACGAATCTGGCTGCCCCATGCAATATCCGACTGTTCCCCTCGGATTTCATCCAGTTGTTTTCTTTGTTCTTCTATTTTACGTTCATAGAGTTTAGAACGAAGCATCGTCATCGCACGCTCACGGTTCTTGATCTGAGAACGTTCATTCTGACATGTTACGACTACACCCGAAGGTAAATGGGTGATACGCACCGCGGAATCCGTCGTATTGATATGCTGACCACCGGCACCACTTGCCCGGTACGTATCAATCTTCAGATCTTCCGTCCGGATATCCACCTCTACATCTTCCGTAATCTCCGGTACCACATCACAAGATACAAAAGAAGTATGTCTACGGCCAGAAGAATCGAAAGGTGAGATCCGAACCAGTCGGTGTACTCCTTTTTCCGCTTTTAGATAACCGTAGGCATTATAACCTTTGATGGAGAGAGTTACACTTTTAATGCCTGCCTCATCTCCCGCTAGATAGTCGAGCACTTCCACTTTGAAGCCATGTTTCTCGGCCCAGCGTGTATACATCCGAAGCAGCATCTCGCCCCAATCCTGGGATTCCGTTCCGCCTGCCCCTGGGTGAAGTTCGAGAATTGCATTCATTTTGTCATAAGGCTGATCGAGAAGTAACTGTAGTTCGAACTCATCCAGCTTATTCACAAGCGATTTGATGGTCTCTCCTACTTCAGCAGCGACATCTTCATCGCCCTCTTCGTCGGCAAGTTCCATCATCATCGTGGCATCGTCATATTCTCGTTGTAACTTCAAATAATCGTCCACGGATCCTTTTACCGCGTTCATCTCAGCAATGATTGCTTGTGCTTTATCACTATCGTCCCAAAAATCAGGAGCAGACATTTTCTCTTCAAAGTTAGCAATCATTTCATTCTTTAGGTCTAAGTCAAAGAGACCCCCTAAGGTTGGTTAATTTCTTGCTGATTTCGCGCAAATCTTGTTTTACGGACGGATCGATCATATTGCAAATTCCTCTCTTTACTGTAGATAAAGCCCCATCAGAGCCTGCCAGGTATACTAGCAAGCTCCAAGGAGCTGTATAGGTTGTTATATGTTTACGTTATTGTATGGCTGGTTGATTAATTTTGTCCATGGCATTGTTTATATTTCTTGCCGCTGCCGCAAGGACAAGGATCGTTACGTCCGATCTGGTCATCCACTTTCACAGGACGTTTCTCCGCAGGTTCGCCGCTGGTAGAAATTTTGTTCTCATCCACTACCGCTTGACGTTCCTGGTTGCTCTCGATTTGAGCTCTCATGACATAGGTCGAAACTTCTTCCTGAATGGTAGCGATCATCTCATGGAACATCGCAAAACCTTCAAACTGGTATTCGCGAAGCGGATCGGTACCGCCGTATGCTCTAAGGTGAATCCCTTGACGGAGTTGATCCATCGCATCGATGTGATCCATCCATTTGCTGTCTACAGAACGAAGCACGATAACTTTCTCGAATTCACGAACCATATCTTCCCCGATTCGTTCTTCTCGCTCGTCATATTTCTTCTGCACTTTATCGAAGATAAATTCGACGATCTCTCCGACTTCTTTGCCCCATAGATCATCACGTGTAATGGCGCCTTCTTCAAGCATTTTGCTGTTGATATAGTCTGCCACTTCTTGCAGTTCCCAGTTCTCAGGAATGTCATCTACACAGTGTGCTTCCACATTACGCTGAATCGTTCCGCGAATCATCTCCATAACAATGGTTTTGATGTTCTCGGATTCGAGCACTTCACGGCGCTGTTTATAAATAACTTCACGCTGCTGATTCATAACATCATCGTACTGGAGTACGACTTTACGCATATCAAAGTTATTACCCTCTACCCGTTTCTGAGCAGATTCTACAGCACGTGTAATCATTTTACTCTCAATCGGTTGATCTTCTTCAAATCCAAGACGCTCCATCATGTTCAGTACATTATCTGCACCAAAACGTTTCATCAGTTCATCTCCAAGAGAGAGATAGAACTGTGTGGAACCTGGATCACCTTGACGTCCTGCACGGCCGCGCAGCTGGTTATCAATCCGACGGGATTCGTGACGTTCCGTACCAATAATGTGAAGGCCGCCTAGTTCAGCTACACCATCACCCAAAATAATATCTGTACCCCGTCCAGCCATGTTCGTTGCAATCGTAACTGCACCCGCTTGGCCAGCACCGGAGATAATTTGTGCTTCTTCTGCATGGTATTTCGCATTCAGTACCTGATGCTTCACGCCTTTACGTTTAAGCATTTCGGAGAGAAGTTCAGAGTTTTCAATGGAGATCGTACCTACGAGTACCGGCTGGTTCTTCGCATGACGTTCTACGATCTCATTCACAACTGCTTTAAACTTGCCTTCCACACTCTTGTACACAATATCCGCCATATCATCACGGCGATTTGGACGGTTGGTTGGCACTTGGAGTACTTCAAGTCCATAAATTTTCTTGAACTCTTCTTCCTCGGTCTTCGCCGTACCTGTCATACCTGCCAGCTTCTTGTACATCCGGAAATAGTTCTGGAATGTAATCGTAGCAAGTGTCATGCTCTCGTTCTGAACCTGAATTGCCTCTTTTGCTTCAATCGCTTGGTGGAGACCATCACTATAACGGCGTCCAGCCATCAGGCGTCCCGTAAATTCATCAACGATCACAACTTCATCATCGGTTACTACATAATCCACGTCACGGCGCATAATGACATTCGCTTTGAGGGCCTGTACGACATGATGATTCAGTGTAACGTTCGCTTGGTCATACAAGTTCTCAATGCCAAAAGCACGTTCTGCTTTTGCAACCCCTGCTTCGGTAAGGGCCACGGATTTCACTTTAATATCTACCGTGTAATCTTCTTCTGCAACGAGACGTTTCACAAAACGATCTGCTGCAAAATAAAGTTCAGTCGATTTTTGAGCTTGTCCTGAAATGATTAGCGGTGTACGAGCTTCATCGACCAAGATGGAATCGACTTCGTCAATAATACAGTAGTAAAGCGGACGCTGTACCATTTGCTCTTTATAAAGGACCATGTTATCGCGGAGATAATCAAATCCGAATTCATTGTTTGTACCGTACGTAATATCGCAAGCATATGCTGCCTGTTTTGCCGCATGATCCATACCGTTGAGGTTAATCCCAACACTCATGCCTAGGAATTCATAGATCTGTCCCATCTCTTGGCTATCCCGCTGAGCAAGGTAATCGTTGACCGTAACAACATGGACCCCTTTACCTAATAATGCATTCAGATACACAGGAAGCGTACCTACGAGGGTCTTACCTTCCCCTGTCTTCATCTCTGCAATACGGCCTTCATGAAGGGCAATACCACCGATCATCTGTACATCATAATGACGCTTGTTCAGGACCCGTTTAGATGCTTCCCGCACCGTAGCAAAAGCTTCAGGCAATAGTTCGTCGAGCGTAGCTCCCTTTTCAATACGAGAACGGAATTCCTCCGTTTTACCTTGCAGCTGAGCGTCGGAAAGCGCGGTAAATTCCGGTTCCATTTTATTAATTACATCGACCGTCTTCATCAGACGTTTGACATCACGCTCATTGGTGTCGCCGAAGATCTTCTTCACTAGTCCTAGCATGGTTAACCCCTTTCGTGCAAACAGATAATATAATCAAGCTCGGCATACTAAGGGTAGTGTTAGAAAACTCCAATGTGAAATACATTAACAGTTCTTACATGCACAAGCTGACGTTATCAAAATCATATTATTAAAATCATATATATATAGAAACATATCCATTATAAATTAAACCCAAACTCGGGCTTCAATTGAAAAATGGTTTTGCCTAAATTGTAACAGTTTGTAAAGACTGTCGCAACACGGAGCACCCTTTATTTTACTTGATTTACCATCGATCTTACGAGTTTTATGGCAAAAAGCAGACTCTCACCCCGTGTATATATTAGACGCAGGTCCTGCCTAATAAGTTTCGCTTCATCTGTATGCAATTAATGGAAATCAAAAAGGACCCCCTTTCCGCAGAATTGGAGGCCCTTCACTATCATCATATTATAATATTCTCATTCAACACTTAAGTAATTCATAAAGAAAATATCAGATATCCTTCGCTTCCGAGTGGAAGGGCTATTCTTTCTCAATTAAACCATATTTACCGTCTTTACGTTTGTAAACGACGTTTACTTCATTATTCTCAATATTGGAGAATACGAAGAAATTATGGCCGATCATATTCATCTGCAGAATCGCTTCTTCCACATCCATCGGTTTGAGTAAGAAACGTTTCGTACGCACCACTTCAAAATCATCAATATCCATATCCAGTTCATCATCGGTTGTAGGAGATGCACTAGCAGGCACATTTTCTACAAAGAGAGTCTTCAGATTGCCTTCTTGGCGGAATTTACGATTGATCTTTGTTTTGTGCTTGCGAATCTGACGTTCAAGCTTGTCTACTACAGCATCGATGGAGCCATACATATCATTGCTTTCATCTTCTGCGCGGAGTACTAGACCTTTCATAGGAATGGTTACCTCTACGGTGTGCAGGCCTCGATTAACACTTAGCGTAACATTGCCATCAGAGGTAAGAGGTTCGTCGAAATACTTTTCCAGTTTATTCAGCTTCTTATCTACGTAATCTTTCAAAGCATCAGTAACCTCGATTTGTTGTCCTCGAATACTCAAATTCATAGGGCAGTCCTCCTTTTCCTTTACACCTCGATTATAACATGAATGATATGGTAAAGTAAAAAATTAAAGCGGTTTCTTTGTTCATATGAAAAGAGATGTGACAATTTTATTAAGTCCGTTTGAAAAGGGTTGCAATCGGTTAATACTAGAGTTAATTCTTCCTAAGAAAACATAAAAAAACCTCAAGACCGAAGTCTCAAGGTTTGAAGCTAACTACTATACAATTGTTAACCATCTAACCGTATATGTAGGTCGGACTATGCCGGATGATTATAATTTGATTACGTTAGCTGCTTGTGGTCCACGCGCACCTTCAACGATCTCGAATTCTACGGATTGACCTTCTTCCAAAGTTTTGAATCCTTCGGATTGAATTGCGGAAAAGTGAACGAATACATCGCCGCCATCCTCAGTTTCGATAAAACCATAACCTTTTTCTGCGTTAAACCATTTAACTTTACCTTGCATGCACGAACATTCCCTTCGTCTTCAAATGAAGTGAGCGTAGCTCACAATTCAGACTATAACATCCAAACTTATCCATTGTCAATTGGAAAAGAAAATGA
The DNA here is from genome assembly GCF_030263935.1 of Paenibacillus polygoni. NCBI lineage: Bacteria > Bacillati > Bacillota > Bacilli > Caryophanales > Paenibacillaceae > Paenibacillus > Paenibacillus polygoni. The sequence goes on from NZ_CP127162.1 coordinate 4,500,207, forward strand.
TTACCTGCAAATATATAACATATCAATGTTAATAATTTTAGAGGTGAATATAGTATCTTCACTAATACAAAGTAGTCCCCACACCTCTGTAATTTAGATTAATTATTTCCGGCGATCTAGAAGGAAACTCTCAGAGCTATATGGATTCTCATATGCATTACGCTGCGTCTTTATAAGGGTTCGTTTCTGTATCCAATCCATTGCTTCATTCTTTAGTTCTTCCATTTTCTTATAAATAACTGAATCAAACTCTAAAAGTGCCCTTATCTTCACTTTCATTTCACTAGACACATTATAATTAACAACCTCTGCTAGTAGAAAACCAATTAATTTTTGACGACCTTCAACAAATTCTTCTACATCCTCGAAGGTTATAAAATCAAGGCGACTCAGAAAATGTAAGGTAAGCTCCTCCAACTCTCTAATATAGCTATTCATTTCCTATACCAGCATTAGCAATTTTACTTGCTTGGATCCAAGTATCTCTCAGCTCAATTAACAGTATAAGCGTTGTGGAAGCAGGTTCAGCACACTTTTTAATATTAGCCTGAACTAGTGAGTAATTCATATATTCATACAGTGAAAATAGGTCTTTAGAAATAGTTATGTCATGATTTAACGTTGACATAAGTTCGCTGATAATCATCTGCGCTTTTCCAAAATAACTGTTTACCTGGTCATAATTCCGTATTTCTAACTCTTGAAGGGCAGTTTTGATAAATTTAATTGCACCATCATATAGCATAATGACCAACTGAGAGGGTTTGGATGTTTGTACGGAAGACTGACGATATTTTTCATATGGATTAGCAATCATCTTATTCACTCCTTCATATTATGAAAAATAGCTCGACAGGCTTGAAGACTGTGCATTATATTTATTCATCGCTGTTTCCATCGCGGAGAACTGCTTGTAATAGCGAGTTTCCATGTCATCCAAGCGACTTTGCAGCGCCTCAATTTGTTTGTTGTAGTTCTTAAGTTGATTACCCATAGAGCTTTCTTCTTTAAAAATACTATTTACACTTGCATCAAATTTAGATGTACCTGCTTTGGATACTAGCATATCCAGTGTGTTGTTCAGCTGATTGTTTAAACTTTTAAAAATTCCGCTTTTAGAGGAGGATGAAGAACCTTGAAACAAATCCATAACCTTCTGAGGATCCGTATTGAGAGCAGCTTTTAATTTGTCTTCGTTTATATATAACTTACCATTCTCATAATATTGTCCCGTAGCAATTCCAACTGAACTTAGATCTCCTAAAGCGGAATAGATAACTGACCGCATAGAGGAAATAGCGGAAGTCAAAATACCATCATTTTTGTGCAGTCCGCTTTTCGCTTTTTCTTCCCAAAGTTCAATCTCTGACTCTTTCATTTCACTCTTCTGTTCATCGGTTAACGGTGTATAGTCGCGGTAACGTGTCTCTTTAGTCCTTGTGTTTAATGTGTCGAGCAAACTGTTATATAAGTCTACAAAAGTTTTGATAGTTTCCAGCGCTTTATCCGGGCTCGGTTGGGTCGTAACCGTAGTAGGATTACCCTTGTTTTCCTGTAGCAACGTCAGCTGAACACCGTTTACCGTGACTGTATTATTTGAAGTAGTAAATTCTCTGCTCGCACCATTAGAGGTAACTTTTACCATTCCATCTTGTGCCTTTTTGAAATCTCCACTTGGTGAATCCGCTCTTATACCAAATAAATCCAGTAAAGTACTGTCTTTTTCTATCTTCTCTGTACCGGTAAATTTCAAATCATTTGAAGAACCATACTCTTTAGCTGAAATTGAAAACTTCCCACTGATTTCATCAAAAGTAGCAGTGACATTTGCTGTTGAAGCATTAATCTTTGCTACTACTGTATTGATCGAATCAGCCCCATCAAATGTAATAGTAGTATTATTGATGTTTAATTCAAATTTCTTAGATGTGTCACCCGAAATTTCTGCCAATGTGTTCGTAGCAATAGCATTTGTCTTACGATCTGCTAAAACTAGCATAGTTGGGCTTTGGACTGCAGATTTCGTAGCCAGCTGTGCAACTTCTACTGTCATGTTCGACAGTAAGGCACTTGCGGAAGGATCAGCTTTTACTGCTGTAATATTTCCAGTTACCGTTGATTGGTTTGTATTCATAGCAGCGGACTGTGTAAAACTGGACAACTTAGTTCTAAAATTAATAATTTGGCTGTTAATTTCGCGATAACTGTCCCGTGTCCACTGTAAAAGTTGCTTTTGCTGATTTAATTTATCTAGTGGAACACGCTGAGCTGTCATTAATGACGAAACCAAGCTGTCAACATCCATCCCTGAAAAACCGGTAATACGCATAGTTTTCCTCCTTACACCTTCTCATCTATAATCATTCCAGAAATCTCCATCATTTTAGTTACTAAGTCTAACGTTTTTTCCGGCGGTATTTCTCTTATAAGTTCTCCGTTTTCTTTATTCAAAACTTTTACCATAATTCGATTTGATTTTTCATGAATACTGATTTCTAGGGTGGTTTCAGGACCTTGCAGGGCCTTGGCTGCACGCTCAATCGAACGGATGAGTTGATCATCTGCAGAAGATACAGCAATACCTAGTCTCTCAAGTCTAGCAAGCTCAGAAACCCTTCTTATTGAATTGATTAATTGCTCATTCGTGTTTGAAGCAGCATTCTCACTTGGCTGACTTGAACTAGTTGTTTGGCTACATATAGTATTTGTGGAAAGAGATAATTGCAAATTCACTTATACCCCTCCGTAAGCATTATTTACTTACTTTATCGGTTATATATATATATATTATGAAGAGTAAAACCACTAAATTCTTTTGCTGTTCAGTCGTATATTTAACAGTTCAGTGACCTTTTTTGCACCTTTTTCATTCATATGGTCCATATCCACAAAATCTTCCTCTTCAAATTCTATGTTCTCCTTTAGGTCAATGAACTCAAAATCATGTATTGTTTTTAGTTCTTTAATGATCTGATAGTATTCCTTTTCAAATTGATTATCCAGAGAATTAGCATAGTATTTAGTGCTTGGAAAATTTAAAATAATTAATTTTATTTTTTTCTTATACAAGTAAGTCAAAAATTCATTAAGCATTATTTGGGAATTTATTCTTGTTTGTTTAAACTTAATTAGTTTATTATGTTGACCCGCTCGGGCAATCCCTATTTCTCTCTTTTTTAAAGCATCTAATTTTGTTAATGCACAGGGAATCAATTCTGTACGCTCTGCACGTGACAGATTGGCATGAAAATAGCTACTGTTATAATGCCGAAAAATAAGATGACCAAATATTCTATATAATTCATCTACGTCAAATATTTTTGTGATTAAAGGAGGTACGAACATGGATATGTCAGAAATCCGTTTAAGGTCTTCATATATGTAATTATTGCTATCTCTAAATATTGGATAATACACCTTTTCGATGCGAGTGATAGCACTATTTTTAGCTTTGGATAAATCAAAATGAAAGGACCAATATCCTGTTCCTAAATAAACCTCTTTAATACTATTGTTCTTATCTATAACACTCTTAGCAATCAATAAGGAATAGTATATATCTTGAGATGGCAAGGATAAATTAACAGTACTTTGTGATATTCTTCTATCATCTATACCAAACATTGGATAAGAAGAACCGATTATTATGCTTTCTGTTGCCGCTTCCTTAGCTTTGGTAATAGCATTAACCAGAAAATTATAATCGTAATTTGAATTATATATATTATTTGATAAGCCGTACAAATCGTTCATTAACTTATCATAGGTTATAACTTCATCAAAATCGTTAAAAAACATCCCTTCCGACACTGTCTCTTCACTTAGTAATAGTATATTAAATTCAAAACAACCTTCCTTACTACGAGCTCGTGTCTCACCATCTTGCAAAATAACAATCTCATAATTAATAATTTTCTTTAGGATCTTGTACTTGTCTGTACCTTTGAAGTAAATCTTAAATTTATAACTATTTAACACATCATTATATAGCTGTGAAAGCAACTTTATAATCTTAAAATACTTATTTAATAAATCACGGGTTGAGTAGGACCTGCTATTGCAGAAGTTAATAATATCAACGAGTAAATCTGCTATAGCGATATAGGAGGAAATCACAGAGTATTGACTGTTCTTCTGAATAAAATCAGCTAATTGATTCATGAAGTTAAAAACCTCATCTTCGTCTTCTATTACTTCACTTTCTATAGATTTATGAATACATAAAAAATCTAAATTTCTTATGTGTTCCTCTATAGTATATCGATGTCCTAACAATTAAATCACTTCATTTCCCCAAAATAAAAGCCTGGTCTTTTACAAGTTTTGCCCAACTAGATATAACTTGAAAACCTACTTTCTCATGCAGTCTATGTGCTTGAAGTGTATAGTAATAAGCGAAAACCTCTTTTCCCTCTTGCAAGAGATCAAAGCAAAGTTTGCAGTAAATCTGATGAGCATATCCATTTCCTCTTTCATTAGGAACGGTAAATATTCCCGATGTAACACCGATCTGATTAGTTTGCGCATACGTCGCACAGTGAGAAACGATAACCCCTCTTTTTTTAATAATATAGTTTCTTCCAAATCCTTCATTGTAACGCTCTTTTAATTGATGTTCCAACAAAAGAATGTCGTAATGTCTTCCTAATCCATCATCTTCACTTAGTAGTTTTGCAATATCATACATATCATCTAAAGAAGCTTCTTCTATTAATTTCGAACTTACACAAGGAATTTTCTTCACTTGCCCAACACTTCCATAGTGTGCGGTATAGTCTGTAAAAAAAACTTCGATTCTTTTAATAATGGGGCCTGTACTATTAACAATCGAAGGACTATTTTCACGTATAAAAAAAACGAGATCCTCCACAATATAATCATCTGACCTGCAGTAAATATGAACACCTGTATAATACCTTGCTATAAGAGCAGTTATCCCCCCCTGATCATTCAAGCTAACCCATATTTTGAAATTATTATTCTTAAAACCGTACTTTTGAAAATTTATATACGTATATAAGCATTTTGAGTAATCTTCTTTGATATAGTCTAAAATAGCGGTTGTCCATGAAGAATTACATTGCTTCAGCATTCCACCCACCCTTTACTATTAGTTATGACATTTGAAACAAAGTGAAGGCAGGTCTCTGTTTATAACTGTTTTCTATTTCGCTTTAATACAAATATCCATTGTTTGGTCTCTGTTTGAGTTTTAATATCTTCATGGAAGAATTCCTCACTTAGCTTTAATTCAAATCCTTCTTTATATAAAATATTTAAAATCTCATTATATTCCTTTTCAGTTCTGTAAATTGCACTATACTCATTCTTTAGTTCTTTAGAATAAAATTTGTCTAAAGTCAGTCTTTCATTAAGTGCAATCGGTTCAGACAAATAAACAATACAATTTTCCTCAAAATTCAGGATCAACTTATCCAGTATCTCTTTAATCTCTTCGTCGTTAATGTACATAAAGACTCCACCTGATATCACAAAACGGTCGAACTTGTTTTTAGGTAAAGTCTCATCAAGCCCACTTGCATACTCTTGTACTGATGAATGTATAAAGTGAGTGGTGTCCTTCTTCTCAATATCTTCTCGTGATTGTATTAAATCAATAAACTCCTTTACATAGTCTACACCAACGTATAAATCCACTATAGAAGTAATATACTTGGATATCCTCCCTGTCCCGCATCCAAACTCAAGCACTTTACTGCTGCTATTCAGACATAAGTGAGAAAGTCTGTGCTCTATCTCAAATTTGGTCCACTCTTCAATTTTGCTTTTATCCTTGTCCCCTACTAAAACTACAGGTGCATCAATGTCTATTGAAACTTTATCTATCGCTCTTTTTTTATAAAACTCTCTAAGGCTCTCAGGATCGATATCGACTTTTTCTAAGTATACTCTTCTCAATATTGTTCCCCTCTCATAGCGTCAATTAAAATTTCAATTCCGTACCGTCCAAAAATTTAATAAAGGAAGCATGACTATTGCCTTGACGCTTCTCTACAGGTGGCAATTTCATATACTCACCATAAATCATTGATAATGTCTTATCATATCCTTTGGGTGCGTAAAATAGGTGTCCTTCAAACTCTAATGTAATCACACTGTCATACCATTCGCGTTTAAATATGTATCCTGACAAATAATTATGTGATACCAAGAATGAGGTGTTTTTCCTATTGTCACATTTAGCCATGAAATTAAATATAGATACAATTAGGCTCCGAGGAATATAAGATAACAGCTTATAAATTCCTCTTAGTAACGGTTGACTGGCGTTTTTCTTTCCCACTTGCGCCCACAAAATTTTCCTGCAAACTTTACATATGAGCAATGTTAATCTTTGTTTGAATCTATTATCCGTGATATGGTCTAAAGGAAAAATATCAATAAATATCCCATCTTGCTGCTTTAAATGTTCTTGTCCAGATCGAACGTAAGAAGTGTTTTTCAATTTTAATTTACCAAAAACCCAATTATAGTGTTGATCAGTTTGTTGATTTTGCAGCGAAAATTTCGTGTGATCCAATTCTGTTTTGCATAGCTCGCAGAATTTTTCATAATCCTCCCGTAGCATTTCAATATCCACATCATCATCCCAAGGAATAAAGCTTCCATGTCTAACTGCCCCAATTAAGGTTCCATATGCTAAAAAGTATTGAATGTTATGTTTTCTACATATGCGATCTACTTCTAGCAAAAGTAAAAGCATTTCTTTTTGTAATTTTTTCAGATGATATTCACTAAGTCTTAAGTAACCAGTCTTTTTATTCATCTTAGACCTCCACTGAGACTACTTATCTCCTTATCAATATGGGCTATAATTCTCTCATAATCGTCAAAGTAATCTATTTCCGACCAAAAACAACCTTTAATGTCTATAGTCTCAATGTCTTTTTCTTTTGAATCAGCCAATGAATACAAGATATTTTCCCACCACAATTGATGTTGTTGATTATCCATTAATTCTCCCAGTCTTTCTTTGAATTTCCCCGTAAACTCTCTTCTTATTTTCCCTATACCCACATATTCGCAGCTACGCTCCTGCAATGGTAAGTCTTTTCCATACTTTTCAATGAAGCCGTTCTCCAACTTCAAAAAATAATCGCCTTCTACTGTTCGTCCAGTGTCTACCATTAAGGAACATACTTTTTTTGTCTCAATAATTCGATTCAATATGTCCTCATCTATATAAACATCGCCATTCATTATAATTGTATCTTCAGTCAACTCTTCTCTAGCAAACCAGAGAGAGGCGAGGCTGTTAGTTACATCATAGAATGGGTTATAACAATAAGTAACATCCAAACCTTCTAGAGCCTCAAATATCTTATTCTTACGATATCCGACACATATTATTGGATGAATGTTTTTTTTTATCAACATCATTACACTTCTTCTAATCAACGGTGTTCCATCTATTGGCAAAACTGACTTTGGAATATCTTCAATCATTCTTGATATTCTTGTTCCTCTTCCTGCTGCTAATAATATCGCTTTCATAATTTCACCCTACTTCCCTACTTGAATTACAATATACCTTTTCAATTATGATCTACCTCTTTGAAACTTCCCCAAAAAATTTGCATAATTTCTTTATTTGCAGTGGTTACTCGGATCCAGTCGGATAGTATAGGATTGTTATATACCTTGATTAGAATCTTACGTCGTTTTAACTCATCGAATAGATACTGTGGGTGTTTATTGGTTTTGATCAGCAAGTAGTTTCCATTGTTAAAATGATACTCGTATCCATGATTCTCAAGTTGTGCTAGTAAATATTCTCGCCCCTCTCTTTCTTTATCCATTAGCTCCTCAATAATTTGAGGGTTATCTAGAATAGTTTCAGCTATTTCAACAGCGAAGTAGTTTACTGCGTAAGTAGAACTTGCTTTTTTTGCCTCTTTAATTAAGTGACTATTTGAGTAGATATAACCTATTCTAGCACCCGCAATAGATAACATTTTAGAAAATGTACGAAATAACATTACATTATCGTATTTATCTACATAATGAACAAATGTACTTGATGAAAAATAATAATATGCTTCATCAATTGCAACTATCGCATTATTTTTTTGAGCTTTCTCTATGATTGCTCTAACTTCTGTTTCTGACCAAGCTGTCCCTATAGGACTATTTGGGTTAAGTAACACAACAATACTTGTATCATGGTCAATGGAATTCATAACTTGATCTAGATTAACTTGGAAATCATCATCATAAGTAACTGGCTCATGAACTAGCCCATACATGTTGGAGTATACTGAATACATTTCAAAGCTAGGGCTAACCGATACAACTTTTTTGCCTGGTTCTCCGAACACTTGAAATAGCAGCCGAATTGCATCATCAGAACCATTCGTTAAACAAATATTAGATGGCTGACATTCTAAATACCTTGCTAATTTATCAATTAAAGGAGACATCTCAGGATACATTGCAACATATTCCGGACGGATATTATCTATAAACTTCTCAAAAAATTCAGTAGGTAGTCCAACTGGATTTTCATTCATATCAAGACGAAGGAATTGTTTACGGCTTTCATTGTAAGAAGTTCTGTATAAGCTTTTTATATTCGGATTTACATAATACATATGAGTCTCACCTTTCCTGTATCAAGCATGCTTCATTTGCTTAAGAACTTCATTCTTAATATTGGTATGAATCTCCATCCCACAAGTACCATCCGTGTTACTGAGACTTTTTTTAAATCTTGTGATACGCTCCGTTTTTCTTAAATCCTCGTTATTTTCAATCATTTCAATAAATTTAGTAACACTTAAATCCTGATCAGCAAAGTAGCATCCTAGATAATCTGCATAATAATGCAGATCTGACGCTGTCTTTCCTTCATCTAGAATACCTAAAATAGGTTTCTCAGTAATAATACTTTGCAACATAATCGAGCTATAATCGCTTATGATAGCATCTGCAATAATAATCGCAGGGTAAACGTCACTATTATTATCAATGATAATATTAGTAGCTTGTTTTAGATTTCTTTCTATCTCTTCATATTGATTGACAAGATGGGGCCTCATTGTTTTCAATGTAATCTGAGTAAGCGGATGTGGACGCCAAATTAAAATATTTTTATCATTCTCAATAAAGCAATTCAAAATGTGCACTAACCGATCAAACCACATATCAGAGGATAGAAGATCGGCAATTCCTGTATTTAATAAAAACACTTTTCTATTCTTAATGATTTGATTCCAGTGCATCGGAATATTCACTAGTCCTTCTCTTACAGCAGTTAACATAGCATCTATTTTAGGTGATCCTAGATCTAGTATTTTTTGTTGTTCAATCCCGCTATAAATGTAGGCATCTTTCAGGTGAGTTGATTGTACAATCAACTTATTTGCATATATATATGACGGCATAATATTTAAACTAAGTGTCTCAGTACATCCTGCAACAAAATAAGGGACATAAACTAACATATCTGTATATTTCGCTAGGTTTTCTGAAAAAAAACGAGGATTAACCATCGTTAGAGTATTGTAACTGTCATAAGGATTGTGAATATATACTATATCTGGTCTTCTATTTTCAAAGTCATACAATTCAAAAGGTATAGTGTGCACATTCTTTGGAAATTGGTTTCCTTCATAACAAAACCTAGTGATTTCTCCCTCCTTATTTTTCTCATAGTAGGGAATTGGAACTACATAACATGTGCAATCCGGATCTTTCATTGCTTCATTATATATACTTTCCAATGAGTCCCACATAGAGGAATTGTATGGAAAAAAGACTATTTCAAATTCATTTTTAATGTCAATTATAATTGAACTTTTTATATTATATATAATCCCCTTTAAATGGTTAATATTATGATTAAATAGATCATCGCTCTGATTAAAATCAAACGCCTGGACTTTTTCCATTGCTCTTTGAATAAGTTTTACTACTTTGATTTCATTACTTAAAACACTTGAAAGTGCCTGTAAGCTTTCATAGCAGTCCTGTATCATGCTCGGTGAGTGGTTATTTCCATTGATACTTATATAATCAATTCCTTCTTCAATTGTAGATATAAGTTCCATTAATTGACGCTTTATGTTTATTCGCATAATCGCTCTCCATTTATATAATTTATTTTCCGGTGGCTCATAAGTTAATGATATCTAGCCATAAAATTACTCCGATTCCTATATCTTTTGTACTTTAAACCCTATATTCTTATATCAATTTCTGTCATCAAGATTCCTATATATTTATTCTATCGACATAATCCAACAAAACATGAATAGTCCATTAAGCTCATATGATAGGCCCTCAATGAGGTGCTTTTTTCTTCTATTAATGTAGTTATCGATACCAAAACAAAAAAAGCCGATTCATTTCATCGGCTCTTTAAAGGGAATTATTTAATCTTTTTCGAAGGTACTCATTTGACTTTAATCTTATATCAATTTGCCTTCACCCATGATACCTGAGGGAATTTCAACTTTATCTTTTTTATGATATCAGACATTTTATGCTGATCTTCTAAACTTACATAAAATTTATATATTCTTTCATAAGATCTATAATTAGGGCGTAATTTAACAAGTCTGTTATATAATATCTCAGCATCCTCTTTATAGCCGCTAATAAAACAAACATCTCCTAATAACTCTATAGTATGGACATTGTTAGAATGTTCTTTGTACAATTCAGATAATAAATCTATAGCTAATTCATAAAAACCGAACTCTATAAATTTGCTACATACATTTAATTTTGATTCAAGAGATCCTCTCCAAATGACTTCAACAACAGTTTGGATAATATCATATTCTTGCAACACTAATAGACGTTCTATACAGATTTCTAAGATCTGTTCTATACATGGAGACAGTTTTGATGATTTTATAGAGTTACGCTGAAGTAAATCAGCAAGTAGCTTTCTATCAGAATGAGTGAAATTAAACTTATTTTTAACTAACTCATACATTTCAAGATCCTGTAATATTATTGCAAGAAGTAATACATCTATATTGTTTTCCTCAGATATGTTCGATGATAGTAGCCAAGCATTCTTTGCGTCTTCGTATTTCTTATTGTATTGATAAGCTGAAGCAATAACATTAGGCTCTGTTTTGACTTGATACTTTTCTAAATAAGAATTTAATAGAGGGCTCCTAATACTATAGAGAACTTCTAATGCTACCTTCAAATCATCAATAGACTCTATTTTAAAAATATATTCCAAATTTTTCACAACATTCGGTTGGTTAGCTTTAGTTATTAAAGTCAGAAATTTCTGCAATCCTCCAGCAAATGATTTATTTATCCGTAACGCTTTTATAATTACATCATACGCCTTATCAAGATCATACTCATGTTCATATATTTCAGCTAATCTGAAATATGACAAATAACTTCCATTCCCTTGGGTTACAGTATAGCCCACATCTCCTAACTCAATACATTTTGTAAATGATCTAATCGCATCTAGATAGAATCCAGCATCCATATATAATCTACCCTGCATATGAAGCATATCAACTTCCTCAGAGAATATCTCAAGGGCATTATTTATTACCTGTAAACCCTCATCATATCTTTTCTTTACATACAGACAATAACTTAATGAAGTTATGAGCTCAGGTAAGAAGATTAATCCCTTACTCAAAGGATATGCTTTCTTAAAAAATAAGAGTGCCTTGTCATACTCACCTAACCACATATATGTTTTTCCCATATTAAACAAGTTATAAGCAGTTGGATGTTCTTCAACTTCTTTAATCATAAGAGGTAAGTTCCTCTTATTTTTTTCTTTGGACTTCATTACCTCGTCTGTGTATCCACTATGGTAAATGGTAAGCTCACTTCTTTTTCCAGTATAGTTTTTCCTTGGATCCATCGTATTAAGATGTTCATGGAGTTTGTTTTCATAGAACATCCCTTTGTTATTTGCAAATATCCGAATTGCTACATGCTTCATTACCTGTCCATAAGAAAGAAGATTAAACATGTCTACAAAGTAATAATCAGCACTCATAGAAATCATTTCATATAAATTAGTGTCTTCCAGCAAATATTCATCTGCATCAAGAACAAGAATATAATCAGAAGTTGCATAACGGATTGAAGCGTTTCTAGCTGCTGCAAAATCATCAATCCACTTAAAATAGTAAACCTCGTTTGTGTACATTTTGGCAATTTCAACAGTTCGATCTTTAGATCCTGTGTCAACAATAACTATTTGATCCACCTTATTCTTAACACTATTTAAACACCTTTCTAGACTTTCCTCTTCGTCCTTAACAATCATACATAATGATATCGACTTTCTTTTCATTAGTTCCCCCACTCTCAAAACTTAATTAAGCTATTATATGTATCGGCATATATGCCTACGGAATAGAGGATAAGTTAACTGTAGTAATAAAAAATAGACCACCGATTAATACCGGTAGTCTTCTTAGTTTAAGTTTTGAATTAACGAAGCAATTGCAATACAGCTTGCGGCTGTTGATTTGCTTGTGCCAACATTGCTTGAGATGCTTGAGCTAGAATATTATTTTTCGTTTGATTCATCATTTCTTTTGCCATATCCACGTCACGAATACGGGATTCAGCAGCAGACAAGTTTTCAGAAGTAGTTCCTAAGTTGTTGATTGTATGTTCCAGACGGTTTTGGTTTGCACCCAGTTTTGCACGTTCTGCGGATACTAATTTAATAGCGTCATCCAAAGCGGTAAGAGCTGCATTTGCACCAGTCTGTGTACCGATAGCTACAGAAGTAATCCCCAGGGAAGCAGCGCCCATGTTTCCTATTGACAAGGTAATACTTTGACCATTATTTGCACCAATTTGGAATACAGCACTGCTCACGCCAGTACCATTCAAGAGTTTCTTAGTATTAAACTCAGTATCTGTAGAGATACGTGTGATTTCATTAGTCAGTTCAGCAACCTCTTTCTGAAGTTCTTCACGATCAACATTAGTATTCGTGTCATTCGCAGATTGAACCGCCAGCTCTCGAACACGTTGCAAGATACTGTGAGTTTCGTTCAGTGCACCTTCAGCTGTTTGAATCAAGGAAATTCCATCTTGAGCATTTTTTGTAGCCATGTCAAGACCACGTATTTGTCCACGCATTTTTTCAGAGATCGCAAGACCAGCAGCATCGTCCCCTGCACGGTTAATACGAAGACCGGAAGACAATTTTTCAATTGCTTTGTTTGTGTTTTGAGTATTTGTACCCATTTGGCGATGTGTGTTCATAGCCGCAATATTGTGATTGATAATCATGTTAACATTTCCTCCCTGAAATAAGTTGATATCCACGTCCTTGTGGAACGCCTAAGGCGAAAGGTCGGCCGCCCTTGCCCTCAGCGCCTACAACATATATCGACTACAATCACTTCATTATTTATAGCAAAACCAAAAACTTTTTCTATTATTTTTCATTTTTTACTGACTGCTGAAATTGCGCGATTAAAGCCTCAATATGATCCTTCGTTGAAGCGGCGGATTGCTTGTTCGCTTCCTGTATTGCGAGATGAACCTCTTTACGGAAAATATCAACTTCCGCAGGTGCGGAAATGCCAATTCGGACCGTCTCTCCTTCAACACCGAGCACGGTAATCTCAATATGATCATCGATCACGATGGACTCTCCCTTTTTCCTGGATAGTACTAGCATCTTTATTCACCATCCTTTGCAAAAAGGGTTCTGGCTGCAGATAGTTCCTTGATGGCATGCCGTGTCTGGTAACCGGATTGTTGCAGCACGATCTGTTTGGCCTCAACATTCTCTGGATTCATGACAATGGGAGCTAACAAATTGATACTTGATTCCTCAATCGATGCTTGAAGGGTTACTATACAGCGTACGAGTACCTTCTCTTTAATTCCTAGTTCCATGGTATCGTGATCTGGTAATTCAAATTCATAACCCGGCTCAAATAGAAATGGGTCCGCTAATAAAAAGGATAGACTTGGCTCACTTAGTGATTGCATCATACTAAATGGACTATCCTCATAAGGTAGAATGGCAAACTCTTTCTCTTCTTCAAATCCCGGAATTCCTCTATTAAAATGAAATATTTGATCGTCTTCTACTTCGATACTGCCCCAAGAGGCGGATTCAATGATCAATGTAATCTCTCCTTTATACTTGTGAGTCTACTATTCTATATAAAAAAAGCTACAGATTTGGCGATCGCCTCTCTATAGCTTCTATGTTACACCGTCTGATCTACTTCAGAGGGAATAAATTGGATGGACGGATACTGCATCATATAGATCTGCAGCTTGCCCCGCTGATAGTCTATGTCCGGCTTGTTTACTTTTACATCGATATCTACGGAACCTCTTTCAATCTCGATGTCCGTCTTTCGAACATTAAAGTGTATATCTACATTATCTATGGAGGCTTCGCCTCGGAATTCCCCTAGAACCGGTAGAGCTTCATGTTTCCCATATACCTCAGCAATCGTATTACCCGGCTTATAAAAATCAGTCATCCGGTTACCCTGCTCAACTCGTTTGGCAATTCCCTCAAGGAAAATTTGCTTAACGTTTGAATACAAGCGCTGTGTCATCTCTATCTGCGTTCCCCCGGTAAAAGCAGCTTTCGCACGCGACGAATCGACAACAAGCTCAGGCTGATGCTGATCGATTTGAAGGGTTGCTGGGTTACTTTTGATCTGAAGATCTGCTTTCGGTTGTCTTATGGAATACTGTCCTAAATCTGCATCAATGCCAATACGTCCGTTCTGCTGCCTGATCTGAAGCATAGGGATTGTGCTCATGATAATAGAAGCCCCCTCTCGTCTTACTTATCTAAGAAAGTCAACTAAGGAAGAGGAGATGATTTTCGCACCAACGGATAACGTTGCGTTATAGATATTTTCTTGAATCTGCGAACGAACAGCTAACTCTGCGTAATCCGCATCTTCTGTTTTCGCTTGCAGACTCGTTAAATTATATTCCATATCACCAAGTCTATTTTGCATTAGTTCAATCCTATTCATTTTCGCGCCAATACCCGCCTGTGCAGCCGTTAGTTTTTCTACACGAGTATCCATGTGAGCTAGTTCAGCAGAGATCGCATCGAAGTCTCCCACTTCCAGCGCTTTACTTAAACGATCCGCTATTGCAAATACATTGTCCGTCTCATCTGCAGATCCCATTACATCATTACCGCTCACATTAATAGCGAGTTGTATCCCGCTGCCGACAGCATAATTTACATTTCCGGTATCAATCATATCTCTTGTGAATCCAGAAGTATCGGATACATTCTCAGCGTTTTTCGCAAAATCATATGGTTTCTGATTATAACCCTCACCATTAAAAATATATTTCCCGTTAAGCTGGCTATTACCGATATCGACAAACTGCTCTTTCAGCTGATTCACTTCAAGACGAATACTCTCCAGGGCACTTTGTGGATTGGTTCCACTTGATGCCGTAACTGTTAGTTCTCGCATTCTCTGCAAAACTTCGTTGGTCTGAGATACGACGGTATCTGAGTAATCCAGCCAGGAAATGGCCGAATCCACATTGCTCTGATATTCCGCATTGGAATTCAGTTCTGTACGGTATCGTAATGCATATGTAATACCTACTGGGTCATCTGAAGGCTTGTTAATCTTCATTCCCGTGGACATTTGAAGCTGCGTATCATTAAGCTGCTTCGCGTTACGGTTAATGTTCATCATGAGCTGGTTGCTCATCATATTTGAGGTTACTCGGATCATCGTATTACCCTCCTGCCTGCCTTATCTTCCTACAGTCTTCCTACTATCTTCCTACAGTCCCGGTTCCATTAATTAATTTCTCTAACAGCTCATCAAACGTCGTCATAAATCTAGCAGCTGCGCTATAGGCATGCTGGAACTTAATCATGTTGCTCATCTCTTCATCCAGCGATACTCCGCTGACTGATTGCCGAGAGTTCTCCACCTGAGTCACCAAAGAAGCAGAGTTCGTCATTTTACGATAAGCTTCCTGTGTCTGAACCCCAAGTTCTCCAACCATGGATTTATATAAATCATTAAGTGTCGTCTTATCTGTTCCACCTGGTGTCGTAAAAGAAGTGCCTTTCAGACTGCCCATGAGTGAGGCTAGGGTATTATTCCCTTTCACCGCATTACCTGAAGCATCAAGACGTAAGGAGGAAGCAATCTTATTTGGGTTGAGCTGAATTTCTTTATTAAGGGTAATGTTGCCTGCCGTAATCGGTCCGCCATCTGCCCCTGTGAAAAAAGGAATG
This sequence comes from Paenibacillus polygoni, assembly GCF_030263935.1. Taxonomy (NCBI): domain Bacteria; kingdom Bacillati; phylum Bacillota; class Bacilli; order Caryophanales; family Paenibacillaceae; genus Paenibacillus; species Paenibacillus polygoni. Next base: position 4,516,447 of record NZ_CP127162.1, read on the forward strand.
CCGGCACTTGCAGAGCCATCTAATGAAAAACCAAGCTCATGCAGTCCGTTGAGGCCCTTCACCGTTAAAGGAGTCTCATTCTTGAGAACCGCTCCCGCGGGAAATGCTTGTCCTGCCAAAACGGTAGACTCGGCACCATTTACTGTAATCACGGTATCTTGATCTGCCACCGTACCTTCACGAACAGAGGAACCGGCAGGTAAAGTAATCGTAATATCGCCATTCGCGATGGTATTTGCCAGTTGATTCAGATCATTCTGAAAGCTCGTTACAAAGCTGTCTCTCGAAACGACCATTCCATACACTTCGCCGCCTTTAAGATCCCCAGATGCATAAGCGTCCGTAAGAAGAGCGCTCGTCACTTCTGTAACTGCCGTACCATTCACGAGATTCGTTCCACCAATGGAGATGTTGTACCCTTGTTCATTTTCCGTTACGGTTATGTTCGCAATTTTGGATAACTTATCAGTGAGGAGATCACGCTGATCGCGAAGATCATTTGCGTTATCGCCCAAAGCTTCAATTCTTGAAATCGTATTATTCAAATCGGCAATAGACGTAAGATACGTTTGCATCTCTTGCGCCTTAACACCGATATTTGCGGTAAGGTCCTGACTTAATCCATCTAGCTGCTTGCTCATAAGGTTCATCGCATCCGTCAGAGCAAGTGCAGATTCTTTTACAATATTACGAGCTGTGAGGTTCTCTGGATCTTTACTTAGATCAGACCAGGAGGACCAGAACTTATCTAATACGGTCTGTAGACCCGTATCGGAAGGTTCCGTCATGATTCCCTGGATCTTATCCAGTGCATCATATTGAATCTCCCAATTCCCGAGGCTCGAATTCTCGCTGCGGAACTGGCTGTCGAGGAACCCCTGGCGAATTCGTTCAATAGCTGAGAACTCCACCCCCGAACCGAGTTGGCCCGGGTTTGTAGATCTTAAATAAGCAAGCGGATCCATAGGAGAAGAAGCGGTCATTTTTACCGTTTGTCTCGTGTAACCCTCTGTATTGGCATTGGATATGTTGTGACCTGTTGTATTCAGTGCGGCCGTTTGTGTAAACAAACTGCGTTTTGCAGTCTCTATCGAATGAAAAGTGGAAACCATCGTGTTACTCCTCCTAACTTAAGCTCGTGAGTCGAAATATCCGAATTGACCTACCGCTCCATGGCGTTGATCTGGATGTTTATACACCGGCTCCTGTGTGGGCTTATCGATCAGCACGTCCAATGAATAATCAATAAATGCGAGTGACTGTTCCAGCAATTTTTGATTAATTTCATTCACTTCTTTGAGCTGTAATAAGGTTGTGCTTAGCGCCATTTGAGCTTGTTGCAATCTTTCCTTATCCTCTACATCAAATACGAGACGAGAGATTTCCGTAATGGTCAGATTTAATTTGGACTTAATTCCACGCTCGAGTAAGAAGGAGACAATTGCTTCATTTTTCATAACTTCCTGACTTTGAATGCGCTTCAATAGGACTGACTCTTGGTTTAACAAACGGATTAATGTATCTGTATCGTTCTTAATAATGGATTCTTTTTTCACTTCTGCTGTACGAAGCATCTCACGATGCGTTGTCTCAAGTTCATACATGGCATCAATTAATTGATTTAGGGACATAACTCTCTCCTACTTCTCGGAACTTGATTTAAAATACGGCATCATCTTCTCGGCAAGCTTATCTGTATCGACTCTATAGGTGCCTGAAGCAACTTGTTGTTTCAGTTCCTGAATACGCTGTGTGCGTTCACTGTTTTGGACTTGTTCTTGTTTTTGAAGCATTTCCATCGCCTCTGGAGAGATCGTAATCTCATCCTTGCGGTTTGTTTTCTTTCCTTCGGTCTGCTGAGCAGACTCTATGTTTTTGGAATAAGAATGAATTGCTCCAATGCGACCGGATTCATTAATTTTCATATACGAAGCACCTGCCCTTTCCCTTATATCGGAATGATCTATTGTATCATCAAGTCATCTAAAATAAAAAAACCGATAATCTTTACTAAAGTTATCGGTAGAGGTTGAAACATTGTTTATAGTGTTACAGCGAATTAAGCCCTGTCTCCTAGGAACGTCCTGATTTGTCGATTGCACGATAGGCACCTGCTCCTAGAGAGCGTCCTTCCCCCTGACTAACCTCCCGGGCTGCACTGCTCAAATCCTTGGACAAACGCGAACGACAGCTTTCGCACATATGTCCTTCACGAATGGAAGTACCGCAAACTTCACAAGGCAACATAAGATTCGGCGCATCCACTACAGAGATCCGGCCTTCCTTAATAAAACGTGTAATCTGCTTAATGGATACACCTGTCTCATCGGACAGTTCTTGGACGTTCGCGCCCCTGTGTTTACGTAAATATTCGGCACAGTCAACATACTGCTGTTCGATTTCTCTGAGACAAGTTGGACAACAGCCCATTACGTTAAGCGCGTAAAGCTTGCCGCAGTGAGGACAGTTACCTACATTCATCCTCTTCAGCCTCCTTCTGGGATCATTTCCGAATGCTTTTCCTCATTATACCTACGATATTTAGCCTTGTCATCTTTGGTAGTTATGAGAAACAGTGGAAAGCCAGTGCTTGCATAACTGTAAAAATAGAGCACGAATCCGCTTACTTTCACACGATGATTTGACTAGTTTATTTCTATATCGGAGAAACGCCTCCGAAATCTTACTAGGATCTGGCCCAAGTGAGCGTATAAATTTTAAAATAGATACCGCGCTCTTCTCCCCATCGCTTAATTGCCTGGCTGCAAGCTTCGAGTGTACTGCCCGTTGTATAAACATCATCTACCAGAATGAGGTGAATCAGTTGATGATTTTCGTTTTGTGGCAGATTCATTAGTATCTTCTTCATATAAAATGAAGCATCCTCGTGAACAGCAAAGATGTTTCGCATCGATTCTACCCGCTCTTTACGAGACTTATAACTTTGTTTCTCCGTGTGCTGTGTACGCATCAGCATGGGAATGACCGGAAGACGCACCTCATGACTAAGTACTTCAGCGAGCCTTTCGGCTTGATTAAACCCCCGCTCTATATGTCGCTCTCTGCTCACCGGAACAAACGTAACCGCCTGTGCCTGCCAGATCATATGAGGAGAAAGCGTCATTTCACGCTGTAAAGCACGGTAAGCTGTACCCAGCATGGTCCCGAGAAGTGGAGCCATCCGTTCTTTGCCCCGATATTTATATACCGCCAGCCACTCTCGCATGAGAGGATCATATCTTACCGCACTTCGGTTCATCTCAAAAGAACGGCGGAGGTTCTCAGCTCTTGCACAGTCTGGGCAGCCGATCGCTCTACCGCAACGATGGCAGCGTATGCTTCGAATCCAAGGAATACTAGAAACACAGCGCGGGCATAACCCTGGGAGCGTGGTAGATAGAGCGCCTCGGTTACCACATGCAACGCAGATCTGTCCCGGCGGCGCAGCCAGCCCATGCAAAAAGGATCGTACCCACTCAAAACTAATCACCTGCAGACTCCTTTCCCAATAAATACCCTTGGCGTCTTGCGATCGTATTCATTCGTTTGATTTGCTTAACGGCTTCTTTCTGACCGAGACTGCGCTCGGGTGCGGCAAAAACGACGTTTCCGGCAGGATCATCTTTCGACCTTCCTGCTCGTCCTGCCATCTGCACAAGAGAAGCTGCATCAAACAGCCGATTGTTGGCATCGAGGATATACACATCACTTTTGGGTACGGTGACCCCGCGCTCGAGAATCGTGGTTGTGACGAGCAGACGAATGGACCGATCCCGAAAAGCCATGACCTTCTCTGCACGCAGCGGATCTTCAGACGAGGTTCCTTCGATTCTTAGATCAGGCAATGTAAGCCTGAGCAAATGTAATAAAGCATCAATCTGAGCAATCCGAGTGACAAACATAAAAATTTGCGCACCTCGCTCTATGGAAAACGTGAGTCTTCTGAGTAATTCCGCAGGCAGCTTATGTTGCTTCAATAACTGCTGGACAGAAGGGACTTTCAGCAGCAGCGGTACGGGCAGAGGATGCCGATGAAAACGAACCGGCACTCTCGCATGGGCAAGCTTGCCGCTGGCTGCTTGCTTCTGCAGTTCCCTAGGCGGGGTGGCAGATAAATAGATAAAGCTGCCGCCCTGTTTGCAGCATGCTTCCGCTGCATAAGCGAGCATGGGATCGTTGTGGTATGGGAAAGCATCGAGCTCATCGATGATGACCAGGTCAAAAGCGTGGCGGAAGCGAAGCAGCTGGTGCGTTGTGGCGAGGGTAAGTTCCCCTCGCCGCCAGCGGTCGCTGCTTCCGCCATAGAGGGTGGCGCGCGTCACCTCAGGGAACGCGCGGGCCACCCGGGGAGCGAGCTCCAATACTACATCGCGCCGCGGTGTGGCTACGAGCACGCTCCCCCCGCTGCTGAGAATGGCATCCAGCAGCGGGAAGGTCATCTCGGTCTTGCCGGCGCCGGTTACGGCCCATAGCAAGAACCGGCCTTTGGCCGCAGCGGAGCTGGCAAGGCGCCGCTCCGCCAAGTACGCAAGCGCCGCGCCTGTGGCTGCGCTTTGCGCTGGGCTAAGCCCCCACCGGCTGTCCGCCGCGGTGGGGAATCCCCCGGCCGCTCCCTTAACGGCCGGGGGCGCTGCACCTTGCAGCAGCAGCGCACAAGCCCGGCTGCGCCCGAGCGCGAGGCAGGCCTCGCAGTAAGCGCATGCCGAACTGCCGCATGCCGCGCATGGGCTTTGCTCGGCTGCGACACTACCACAGCGCCGGCAGTACAGCGGTACCCGCTGGCCCTGAACCAGCCACTGCCCCAAACGATGCCGTTGCTTATGAGGCGGCTGTTCAGCTACGGCTGCTTCATAAGTGATCCGTCCCGCCAAATATCCAAGCTGAATAGCTGCTTTAGTTTCGGTTTGCATACTCGGAACGTTCTCCGCTAGCAGTGCTTCCGCTTCGGGAAGCAACAGCTGTCTGCCTGTCAGCTGCTCCGCGGCCTCTACTGCATCATCATAAAGGGAATGAATCACTCCCTCTGCATGACTCGTTCCCCTGAGCGGCACGATTTTAATATCTAGGCAATCACGAAGTAACTTCATGCCCTCTTTCCCCGGTTCCTGCGATGCCTTCTCTTGTAGAATGGACTCCGTCCATCTTTGCCAGGTTTGAACTGATGTCTTCTCTCTAATCATTACATTCTGCTTGTGGAAATTTTCTCTCAGATGACACGCCCAAGAAAAAGGCATCTGGGATGAAATCCAAATGACAGTCGCAGGCTCCTTCGTCTTCTTTCTTCTAGCTTCCCACCATAACTGGTCGGCTTCTGGGCAGATTGATATATATAAATTCAGCTCATCTAATTTGGCGGGATCTCCCTCTTCTTCCCTTGCCAAATATACAGCTACTTTCACAGTCTTCCCTCCTTGATCACGCAAAAAAGCACATACCTCGGTAAATCTACCGAAGTATGTGCTTCATACTCAATAATAATATAGAAAAAAATAACATATAAGTTCTATATATACAATATTAATGACAATACCGCAACTTTTTCAAAGCTCATTCGTTTTATAATATATCTACAGTTTGCTTACGAATGGAATTCCTTGAAGAGCGCCTTCTTGACGAAGATCAATAGTTTTCGTATCTTCCCGTTCCTGTATACCGCTTACGTTCATATACGACAAGGATTCGTCGCCAGCCATAATATCTAGTTCGATTCCAGTTATATCAAACAGCCGATTTAGCAAAAGCAGGGTTTCATCGCTTGAGCCATAATCCACTACGGTAACATGATGGGTTTTTCCTCGTAAAGATGCATCTAAAGACAGTGCTCGGATAATCCACTCCAGTATAAATCCATGGTTACTTGTAATCAAAACATAACGTGTTTGCTCGGTTTGTTTCTGATTCGATTGCAGCGTTCGATAAACAAAACGTACGGTTGCAGCAGATAGGCCATAAACCAGCGCAATCCATAACAAATGTTCGATCATGGCGACTGCACCTCCCTTTACGACAATATATGCCGTAAATATGGACGTTGACACAATGAACGTTTATAAAAGTTTTATTTATTTAGCCGCTGATTCGCATCAAATAACTCCGAATAGCTCAAACTCTAGTCATATTTTATACTGCATTACAAAGAAACCGACTTGCGCCATATGTATGCCTATGGGGCGGCAAAAGGCTGCTTACGATAGCTTGTACGTTCTAACTTCAGCATTTCCCCCGAAAAGTTACACCCCTATTTTCCTTCTCATGCTAAAGTTTATCCTACGTTATAGAGTGACCCAACCATATTTAATGGAATTAATTACGGCTTGTGTCCGGTCATCAACTTCCATCTTTTGCAAAATACTGCTGACATGGTTCTTCACTGTTTTCTCACTGATGAACAAGAACTCACCAATCATTTTGTTGCTCTTACCTTCTGCCATTAAACGAAGCACTTCTGCTTCACGGCGAGTCAGTGGATTATTATCTCCAGCAACAAACTTCACGCCTGCTTCTTTTACGCCGCCTTCACTCATGGTACCTGTTTCATTCAGATAAGTCATTCGGCGGAGCTGCATAATCAGCTTTCCTGTTACTTTTGGATGAATAAATGCGTACCCTTCGTGCACAGAACGGATTGCATTGATCAGAGACTCTGCCTCCATATCCTTCAGCAAGTATCCACTTGCTCCTTTACGAAGCGTTTCAAATACATAACTTTCATCATCATGAATAGACAAAATAATAACTTTCACATCTGGGAACATTTCTCTAAGTTTTTCTGTCGCTTCCACACCATTTTCAATCGGCATGTTGATGTCCATAAGAACGATATCCGGCTTGATCTGATTACAGAATTCAAGTACCTGGATTCCATCGCCGCATTCGCCGATGACCTCAATATCGTCCTCCATGTTCAGTATGCGTTTGAGTCCTTCACGAAACAGCTGATGGTCATCAGCTAGTAATACTTTAATATCTGCCTTATTCATGTTCTGGTTTTCCATCCTGTTACTCCTTTCCCTTCTCCACGTTTGTCGGGATATGAATCACGATCTTAGTGCCTTGATTCTCTCCTGATTCAATCTCCATTCGGCCTTCGAGCAGTTCTACCCTTTCCCGCATACCTATGAGTCCAAAATGAGAGTGATCCTTACTTTTCTCCTCTAACTTCTCCGGTTTAAATCCAAGACCGTTATCCTGCACGACAATCTTGACGAGCTGAGCCTGGAAAGTAATCTCGACCACCACATATGTTGGATAAGCGTGCTTGGCTGCATTCGACAAACCTTCTTGCACTAATCGATATATCGCTGCCTCCATCGCGGAAGACAAACGGTGTTCTTTCCCTCTAGTTTCAAACAGTGCACGAATTTTCGTTTTTTCCTCAAAATCCTGCACGTATTTACGAAGTGTGGGAATTAAGCCCAGGTCATCCAGGGCCATTGGACGCAAATTGAAAATAACTTTTCGCATTTCCCCAAGGCTGGAACGAACTTGTTTTTTCAAATCTACTATTTCGGCCTGTACCATCTTAAAATCCTGCTTAGCCAGCATTCTTTCTACAATTTCCGTCCTAAGCACTAGGTTGGCAAGCATTTGTGCGGGTCCATCGTGAATTTCACGAGCGATTCTTTTCCGCTCTTCCTCCTGGGCCAATATGATCTTGAGACCAATCATTTGTCGATTTTTGGCAGATTCAATAATCCGTGTAACCTGACCCAATTCACCAGACAGATACTCCATGACAACATTCATCTGTGAACCAATTGTCTCGGCTCTTTCCACAGATGCCTCGATACTGCGCGCACGTTTTTGCAAATCATCACGGCGAGCTTTGAGGTACATTTCTTTTTCTCTGTAAATCATCAAATCCAGCTGCAACTGCGTAGCCTTCTCATAGGCTTGCTTGATATCATGTTCAGAGAAACGGACAAAATCGCGGCTGACCTCAGTCAGCCGGATTCGAGACCTGCGGAAATTGAGTTCCAGTTGATCTACCTTTTCAATCGTTTCGGCCGTCTCTTTCAGGATGGATTGAACCTCCTGATTCAGTGCTTTCAGCTCGGTACGAGACGAGTCCATGATTTCAAAAATTTGATATTTACTACTTTCCATGACCTGCATGGCGTTTTTTATAACGCGATCGAGAGCATCTGCTTGAAAGTCCACGTATTTTCGACTCCATTCCTAACGTTTCCAGGATATATCATACCATATCACGAGTCGATGGTGACGGTCTTCGTTTTCTGTTCCCATTTTACAGTCAGTCCAAGCTGTTCAGAAACAAGCCTTAGAGGGACTAAAGTCCTACCACCTGATATATAAGGTGCCACGCTCGCGTTTTGACGTTGCCCATTGATTACAAATTCCTTCTGACCAACCGTCAAATCTATTAACTTACCACCGCGTAGTATGGTCACTCGCTGGTTTTTACTATCCCAGGTTGCCTGTCCCCCAAACACATCAAGCACATGCTTAATAGGAATGTAGGTAGCATTATTTTTCAGTACGGGCGCTGCATCAATGGTTCTCTTTTGACCGTTAAATAACATCGATTTTTGTCCTAAAACAAGCTTGGCGACTCCCTCAGGCAGACCGGCCTCACTTGATAGAGATGGCATTGTAAATGCTATATTATCAAATGCTACGGTTCCTGTCATGGCTCGCTCGTCCTGTCCTTCGTCCAAATTCACGACATAAACCCGCTTTAATTTGGCTGGATATGAGATATCCGAACTACTTAAGTCCACATTCAGCTTCTTCCATCCCGACCAGTCTATATTTCTTGCCAAATCCACATACACCGTTTTCCCCTTCGCATCGGTAAGTTCTGCCCGCAGCCAGTTCAGGCTGTGATCTCCAAGAACATCTACCGATAGAGCAGTGGCTGCAGATTCAATCGTTTTGCCGGATGTTCCATTCAGCTGAGCGTAAGCATACATTTTACCACTTCCGCCCGTCATATCATAGCTGAGCTGGAGCACTTTGGATCCAGCTTTTTCCCCGGTTCCATTCACTACTTCTGCAGTTCCCGTTACCCCTGCTGCGTTCGTTGTAAACTGAACTCCATAATTCACATTCTCGAAGTCTTCCCACATACTTTCTCCTGCTGCAGACAGGACTACTACCGTACTGAATCCATCATAACGTCCAATCGCGTAACCGACCGTTGCCCCTGTATTAATAGAAGAAACCGTTAATTTATCTCCCTTCACGCTGCCTTTAAAGCCAATGAACTCCCATTTCAGTGCATCCGCGCTAAGTGAAACGGTTTGTCCATCTTTGGTTGTAGCCGTCACCGGAATATCGATGCTGGTTCCTGCTTGTAGTGAGCCCGTACCTGAACCGGCTTTCAGTGCAGTCAGATTGCTTCCGCCTACTACCGTCACTTTCATCTTGCTGCTTGCTGATCCACTTACCGCAGTAAGTGTAGCTGTTCCGCCGCCTACTGCTTTGATCTTTCCGCCGCTTGTGCTGATCACCTTACCATTACTTGATTTCCAGGTAACTGAGGTTGTTCCCACATCGTAAGGGTTGTAGTACGTGTCATACCCTTTCAGGCTGTACTCTGCCTCCTGACCTACAAGAAGAGAAGAAGAACCGCTGATAGCAAGCCCCTTTAATTTTCCTGCGGGAGCGAGAGAATACACACCAAGACCATTAACAACCGCACGCTGTTCAGTCCCATATTCTGTTGAAAAAGCAAGACCGGTAGCCGTCATTCCAAGGGGTCTCGTAATCATGGTAGTGGAACCCCCGCCATCCAGGTTCATCCCTTTCCAGATCCCGATACTCGTCATAAAGGATTGCATTTCTTTTAAGGACATCCCGCTGCTTGCACTATTATCTTGTACAGCAATCAGATAAGCATAACGATTATCTTTGGAATAACCTACTGCTGTCCGAGCACGGTAGCCTCCAATGCTTGATGTATCACGGGAGAAAGAAGTCGCTTTCCCGCTGCTCACTAGAATCGTATGTCCGCCGATCATCATTTGCAGCGTATCTGGGTTCACCTTTTGACCCGTTGTCTTCGCTACTAACTTGTAATCCGTATTTACTGCCTGTCCTACTGTGAGGTTTGCAACCAACCAATCCGCTGCTTTGCCATGAGCACGCAAAATGTAACCATCTTCCGGAATTGACGTGCTTAGTGCACTCTTATAAGATACTTCCTGAACAACATCATTCTGTACAAGCACTTCAGTCGGCACTGTAGCAGGATCATTCGGGCGTTTAGGAGAGGTCCATGCCGAGGTATATATGTAAATCGAATTGGCGTGGCTGTATTTCACACTTCCTGACTCCAAATAATAGTCTTCCTTATTCATACCCCGTAAAGGATAAGTAGCACCACTCGATGCCTGGACAGAACCTTCAAAGCTGTACTCGTCAATCATCGGTTTACCCTCTTTGCTAATCGTCATAGCATACATCCCAGTTAGCTCGGACGGGGTAGACATTAGTGTGCCACTAGCAATCTGTCCGCCAATCGGTGCAAGTTCACCGCTCACGTTAAAATAATCTCCGTTCACACCCGCTACGGCTCCTGTTTCCTTTACCATGCCGCCTGTACTTTGTTTACTATTAAATGTACCTCCCTTGCCTGTCATTACATCAAGTTTGACATATGGATTATTCAGATCCACCTCAATGACATTTGCAAGTATATTGGTTTTGGCATTTGAGCGTGTTGTGGTGAACTGGTAATTTATCATTTTGGCACCGGACGTAATCATCTCTTCAGAGAGCTTTGTTGTACTCGCTGCTGCTTGCGCTACACTCGTTATAGGAAGTCCCGTATTCCAAGCTCCGCTCGATCCAAGAACCGGAGTGACCCACAGAACGCCTGCGATCGTAATAATAAACCATTTTTTCTTCCTGCTATCCTTCTGTTGTTTCCCCTTTTGCATTCGGTTTGTTCCCATAGAAAAGCGACTCTCCCATCTTGTTTTGCATTATCTAATAGATTCAGCCCCGATACTCGTAAGGAGAGTACGGAGCTGAAGACATTTTTATCCTCTACTTAATAGACTGCAAAAAATGGAAAAAGTTACGCTCTCTTTGAAGATTCATGAATTCGATTATCCCTCGTCTTGAGTCTCGTTCTTCAGGAGAAGGATATAGGGCATCTTCCCTCGAGAAAAATAAAGCAGAACATCAAAAAAACCTTCGATGATAACCGTCATCGAAGGTTTGATGTGTAAAAACTTCATTAAATGAAGTTCTAATCTATTAAATGCCTGCCTGCGACTGCAAAGCTTCCACTTTGTCAACGCGTTCCCAAGGTACATCCAGATCGGTACGGCCAAAATGTCCGTAAGCAGCCGTTTGTTTGTAAATCGGACGACGCAGGTCTAACATGCGAATGATGCCCGCTGGGCGAAGATCAAAGTTATTGCGAATGAGTTCTACAAGTTTTTCATCACTAACTTTACCAGTGCCGTATGTATCGACATTGATCGATACTGGGTTTGCTACACCAATTGCGTAAGCAAGCTGAATTTCTACTTTGTCTGCAAGTCCAGCAGCTACAAGGTTTTTAGCCACATAACGTGCTGCATAAGCTGCAGAACGGTCCACTTTTGTAGGATCCTTACCGGAAAAAGCACCGCCGCCATGACGAGCATAACCGCCATACGTATCTACAATAATTTTACGTCCTGTAAGACCTGCATCACCTTGAGGTCCACCAATAACGAAACGACCTGTTGGGTTGATGAAGTACTTGGTTTCATCGTCAAGCAGATTAGCTGGTACTACAGGAAGAATAACCTTCTCTTTAATGTCAGCTTGAATTTGCTCAAGTGTGATTTCTTCCGCATGCTGTGTGGATACAACGATCGTATCTACACGAACAGGCTTGTCTCCATCATATTCTATAGTAACTTGTGTTTTACCATCTGGACGAAGGTATTCAAGCGTACCATTCTTACGTACTTCAGCCAAACGACGAGCGATTCGGTGAGACAAAGCAATCGGAAGCGGCATCAGTTCTTCCGTCTCGTTGGTTGCAAAACCAAACATGAGGCCTTGATCCCCTGCACCGATATTTTCAGTCTCTTTATCCATTTGATCTGGATCACGATTCTCAAGTGCTGCGTTAACGCCTTGCGCAATATCTTTCGATTGTTCGTTCAGAGATGTTAATACTGCAGACGTTTGATAGTCGAAACCATATTTTGCACGAGTATAGCCGATTTCTTTTACCGTATTACGTACAATTGCCGGAATATCGATATAATCAGCAGAGGAGCTGATTTCTCCGATGACAAGTACGAGTCCAGTAGCTACAGATACTTCACATGCAACACGCGCATTGGGATCAGCTTCAAGAAACGCATCAAGAACGGCGTCGGAAATTTGGTCACAAATTTTATCTGGATGTCCTTCAGTTACGGACTCAGAAGTGAATAAGTGGCGCCCTTTAACAGACATAGTAGTTTCAACCTCCCACGTATATGGATTTGTATGGTATAAGCCATCAATTCTATCCAATACAAAAAATGAACCTTTCCCGAAACGGAAAAGGTTGCAATACATCCTCATACGACATATTAACGTATTTGTCAATCGGTGTCAATCAATGACAAACGTGATCATTTCCACAATTTTTTAAAGAATTTCTGAACTTTTTTGGTGATTTTATTGAGTCTGCTCATGATTTATTCACCTCACAGTTTGTGTCCGGCTGCATGTAGCTCCGCAGAACGAACCAATCGTTTTGTCATTTCTCCACCAATCGAGCCATTCTCGCGGGAAGTCAGATGTCCCCATCCGGAGTAAGTATGGCTGCTACCACCAATTGACCCCAGTTCATCGCCAAACTCTGCATTTAGATCTTTACCGGTGTATCCACCTACTTGGATGCCGAACTCTGCGGCGATCTCATATTTCATCTGGTCCAACATCTGGCGGCTCTCCGGGACAAGCTTTTGATTATTTCTTGGCATAATATGATTGCACCTCCTGCTTATGATCTTGCAGGTATAGTGTCTGCAATTGGGATGAATATAGACTGGTGAAGTATTGTTACTTTTGGGAAAATGAAGTGAATCGGTCTTTGAAGTATAAATCTACAGAGGGATACATATACGAATGCAAAAAAATCTCTTCCTATATATAAGGTGAAATTGGGAATGAATTATTGGGAATGGTTTTTCTAATGATGAGGAATGGTTTATGAAAATAAAAAAATGTTTCGCTCCATATATAAAATGAAGCGAAACATCGCATACTAATGATGATTAGGAAGAACATTCTTTTTATAAGTGCTGCTTGATTACTACTGGAGCTTATAAGATCCGCGAACCATTACGGTCAGGTTATACTTATTCCCTTGCACAACTTCTATTCCACGACCTTCACGAGGGAAGGATAATAAGTGGTTATTCGTAATCGCTGTTCCATTACCAAGGTCTGCACCTTGAGTTAGATCTGCCACACCGTTGCTGTCTGTAGAGTAAATGACTGCTTTACCGCTACGGACAATAAACTCAGTACCTGCACCTGCAATCAGACGCTGTCCTGGTTTCACGACCACGATCTTGAGTTCATCTTCAGCACTTGTACTTGGTGTACTTGTACCTGGTGTGGAAGGAACGGAAGGAGTCGTACTTGTGCTTCCTCCGCTGCCTTGTCCTGCATTTTTAATGGCTTGATCTACATAACTCTTCGTAACGACAGGGTCATCGGCTGTACCTGGCTGGGACGGAACTGATGCGCCTTCAGCTGAGATATTCATAATTGAACCAATCCATATGCCTCCGCCTACGGCGATGGTTGCCATTCCTACTTTCCACATGCGTTTCATGATGTTCTTCCTCCTTAAATCTTTCATCCTTTTGTTTCTGTAACTCTAATGATAGAGGGTATCAAGCTAGTTCACAAGAAAAAGTTACCAAATTAATATAATCCTTTGTATCGATCTTTATCTACAGTTGAAATTTGTTGTTTGTATACTATTCACCAGTAGGCAGTTCCACCGGAATTCGGTTTGGATTATAGTACATCGATTGACCTGCTATCTTATACTTTTCTCCTTGGAATAGATCATAGATCGAGATTTGATAGGTTCCTCCTCTGCGATCTTCGAATACACGATCATCAATAGCCCAAGAAAGCAGCTGATTTGTACCAATCTTAAGATCTGTTGCAGGTACTAGCTCCTTCGCGAACACACGCCCAGTCGCATCTGTAATTTCCACGACGAGCTTATGTTCACTTTCCGGCAGATCGTATGCATCATCTACAGTTAACGTATAATACCACTCAACCGCAACACTGCTGCCGCCAGATAAATAAGCATCAAATGTGTGTGTTTTGATCTGATAAGGGTACAGTTCCACTTGTTCAATCTTCGTAAGCGCCGTGAGCTGTTCTGGTGCAATTTCAAGTGATGCTGCATTCACATAACCCGTAGGCTCTTCCTTGATGGCAGTCAGTTTATCTTCTGTTACACCTTCTCCGACAATCAGTCTCATATCTGAGACTGTGACACGTTTCGGGATTTTTGCCCACATGGTGACAATACTCTTATCTTCCGGACCTGCTGGATATTCAATTTGTTTTACGTTTGTTTTAAAATAAAGCCCGCTTGAAGACTGATAATATCCGCTAAGCTGAGATAACTCCGTCTGACGGTTTTCTAGATTCGTCACTTCAAGCTCGGTATAAACAAGGTCCGTACTCGTACCTGGGTACACTACCGTTTTTCTGGTCTTCACTTCTGCTTTTTTACCAAGCGTAGTAAGGGTAAACTCTTTATTTTTTTCAATCTTAGGAACGTCAGGGATGGCCCCAATATTCGTCAGCTTTAGCCATTCAAAAGATTCTTCTCCTACCTTCTCTTCTAAAGATACTTGTAGCTGAGCAATATCTAAAGATGTCGGTACTTTCGTTAATAGATATAAATCTATTGACTGACCTGGACCGAGCAAGGATGCGGCTTGGCTCTTAATCAGCTTGGTACTTGTCATATCTTTCGCAGAATCCACCGTAAAGGCTCCCTGCAGTTCAGGAAGGCGCAGCGTTTTGACAGAAGTATTCTTCACGGTCAGCTTCGCAGACAAAAGGTCTCCGTCTGTCCATGGCAAACGTTGTATAGATGACCAGGTCACTCCATACGTGCCATTATCGCTTTTCACCGTTGTTTCCGATCCTAATGTATTCTGCAATGAGGATGGTGTAGGTAAGATATAGACCCCTGCTGGGTAGCTAAAAGATGGTTCTTTTTTCTCCTGATCTTTAGGTACATTCATTTGCAGTTTGAGTGCACCCTGGGCAACGGCATAGGATACCGAGATATCCAGCTTAATTGTCTTCTCTTCATCCGGTTTCAGCGTCACGTTCTCAAGTGCTTTTGTCGTAATGGGATAAGATTTACCCGTTCCACTCAGCAATACGAACTCATACTTAGGTACCGTGATCGTCTGCTTCCCTGTATTTTGCAAATGAAAACGAATGGATAGATCGTTCTTGTCATAACTTTGGTTCACTGTTGCTCCTTCAAGCGTAGTTTGCAGTTTTTGACCATCCACATCCACTTCCCTTGCCTTAAAGGGAGCCGTCGCAACAATCTTCGTTGTACTTGCTTTAGGCAGTTCTAATGTGGCTAGAGGCAGTACTGTCTTCGTCTCCCCTTCTTCCTCCACGAGCACTAACTCTGCTCCTGTCAGTTTTACAGCAATAGGAATGGTTGCGTTCAGCTTTATCGTTTTGTTCTCCTGTGGCTGAATATTAAAAGGTGCCGCTTCGGTGCTTACCGTTTCCGCTATAAGCGGATAATTACTTCCTCCTGCTGTTCTCAGCACCCATTTCGCCGTTGGATTCTCTAGCATTTTATAACCGACATTATGCAGATTTACCGTCACTTCGGCATAGTTATATTCATTCACGGGATGTACTGCTAGTTTGGTTACTTTGACTTTAACGGGGGTGTCACCTAGTCGAATAGATTTAGACTTATTTACAGGTGTAGATAACGTATAGGATGCCGGTACATTAAACTGTCCCAGACTGCTTTCATAATTTGGCTTGCTGAAATCCCATTTCACAATTTGAAATAAAAGATCGCTAACGTTCACGCTCTTTCCTACTTTTACAATATACGTCACATCAAGGGTAGAACCTGCGGCAACACTTTTCTTCTCCTTGTCACGTGTAATCAGGTTAGGGGAATAGAGCGTTCCGCCTTTTGTTTTCACTTTAGTCCAATAGTCGATAAGCATGAGATTCTTGCTGTCATTGTTCTGATAGGTGAGGGTATACGAGATGGTCTTGCCATCTTCTTGTGTGAGTACATTGAGGTCGGTTAATTTCACTACACTTTTCGAGGTTAATTTGACTGATTTTAGGCTAGACAGAGTATATAGGGTTTTGTTTGTTTGGGTGGTGGTGGAACTGGACTTTGCTTTTGCAGAGGTACTCGCTGACGTACTCTTTGATGTGCTGTTCCCCGTAGATGCCATTTTTATTAGTGGATTAGCAGCATTAGCCGAAGAATTACCAATTAGTGACTGTGGATGAGTACCAGAGCCTGTATATATCAGAGTGGAAGGGTATGGAGTATTAATGTTTGTTGTATTTTCTTCAGATGAGTGGACTATACTGGATGTGTTTTCATACGACTCAATTCCAATAGTCTGACTTGTCCCCATTAAAGAGGATGAAGAACTAGATGAAATATATTTCGCTTTTCCTTGGTCATTCGTGCTTGCACTTACTAGAGTACCTTGTCCAATTACAATAGCTGCAGAAGCAATCCATAGTAACAATTTTTGATTTTGCTTTCGATTCAAGTCAGCAACCCCCATTTATTACCTTATTTTGAAGTTACTATATAGACGTATGTAATGGGGTAAAAGTTTCTTAAAATACAAAAACAGTGAAGACCTAAAAGGCCTTCACTGTTAGAAAATTGATTATTATTTGAATACTACAGATTTAGAGAAGGATTTTGCTGCATTTCCTTTTGCATCTTTAACTACTTTAGAATCTGCATTGCTTGCGTTCAACTCAACTGTAACAACAGAGTCAGTTGTCAATGCTTTGTCAGTAGTGAAAGTTACAACGAGATCTTTACCTTCAGCTTTGTATGCAACATTGCTTACAGTCACACCAGTAACAGCAGCGCTAACAACGTTAGTGCCTGATACAGCAGTGATTGCTTCATCAAATGTTACTCTAGCTTCGTAAGAAGTACCTGATCCAGTAACTTTCAGTGGGTTTTCAGATACGATTGCTGGTGCAATTTTATCTGCAAGATTAATAGTAAGTTCACTATCTACTTTAACACCAAATTCAGTTGCAGAGTTTGGCACATCAGCTGTTACTACAAATGCATAATTCGCAGCATCAGCCGGAAGCACTTTATCGCCTCTCAATACGAAGTTGTATGCATCAGAATTTACACCATCATAAGATACTGCATAAGTGTCGCCTGTCACAGTATTTTTGATTGCAAAGTCGTTTGCATCAATGCTTGACAATTTCGCATCGAATTTAACAGTTATTTTATTATTGGAAACTGCATTAGCTTCAGTAGCTCGAACTGCAGAGTTTGGCTTAGCAGTTACATAACCAACATAACCATTGTTTTTGTAAGCAAAGTTTCCTGCTTTATCAGCTACAAGAGTTACACGAATTGCAGAACCTGAAGCATCTACAGTTTTCTTAGTGTTAGGTACAGTTACTTTAACTGTATCAGAAGTAATCAGATCTACAGTCGCATTGGTTGGAAGTGCTTCGTAAGTATCGGAAGAAGCAGTCCATTTAACATTGTATTTCGTTTTTTCTAATACACTACCGGAACCTTCAATAGCCATATCTTTGCTGTAAGTAAGATAGAAGCTTACATCACGTGCTCCATCAGTATTAGCAGTTCCCAATTCAACCCATGCTGATTTCAGTTCTGGAGTAGTTGTATCACCTACTTCAAAAGTACCAGAATAAGGGAGAATTGTGTTAGGAACATAAGCGTTATCTTGTACACCAGCAACTGCTAATGTATAAGTACCTTGTTTAAATGAGCTGGACAATGTAATTGTAGCTTCTGTCTTAGCACTGTTCAATGCAATGTCTCTTACTGGATGTCCAGCAGAATCTAGACCATTACCAGACACAACTTTTCCGTCTTTATCTTTAATAGTGTAGTTTTCTTTGCTTGTTGCAAAGTTTACGGACTCACTATATTTAACTTTGAGTTCAACTTCACCGTTGTCTTTAACACTTGTAGTCAAAGATGCAACTTCTGGACGAGTAGTATCCAAAGTAGGTGTGATTTTCACTTCACGAGTAGCACTGTTACCACTGTAATCAGTTGCTCCTTCAACTACAATTGTGTTCTCACTTACAGAAAGAGCGTTCTCTCTAGTGAACTCAACTGTAATTTTGTTACCAGAACGAGTCACTTGACCTGTTTTAGAAGAAACACCATTGTATACTTTACCAACTGATTTCAGTGGCTCGTTAAATTCGATTTCAACTTTTGTCAAGTCAGTGGATTTAGAAGTAACAACCGTTGGAGCTTCAGTATCAACTGCTACAGTGAATTCATTTTCGACTGGAGTTACTACAAAGCCAGCGAAATCTCTAACACCATTCACAGTTAATTTGTGTTCTCCTGTTGCAAGTTCAGTAGTAATTACTACAGTTGTAGGGGAAGTATATTCTACAGATCCCGCAATAGATTTACCATCAATTTTGTAGTTCACTGTAGAAATTGCAGTTGCACGATCTACTGGCTCAGAGAACTCAACTTGGAATGCTTTTGTTCCAAGACCTTTAACTTCATTCACTTTAGGGATAGTAACATCTACAGGAGTAAATGTAATCTCTTCAGAGAAAGTTTTAGATTTGTCAGAGTTTTTAACGCCGTCAACTTTAATTTTTACTGCTTTTTGGTTCTCCAATTTGTTAGTATCTGAGTAGTTTTCACCTTTCAGAGTAAGAACAACGGATTTTTTATCTGCAGAAAGTTCAGCTTTATCGATAGTTTTAGAGAAAGAGTAGTTTTTAGCGTTTTCTGCTGTTTCTTCATCCAAATCACCGTCAAAAGTAACAACAACTTGTTTCAGGTTGCTAGCAGTTACGCTTTGCACTTTAGTAGCTGCAGTTACTACATAAGTTACTTTCTCAGTGAATTCTTTGTCTTTGTAAGTAAATTTAACTTCAGTTTCTTTGTTAGCTTCAAGAGCTTTATCCAAAGTTACTTTTACAGTTTCATCGTCGCTCATTTTGAATTCTACAACTTTTCCACCTTCGGATACAGTGTAGGATGCAACTTGAAGGCTAAGCTCTTGATCAACTGCGTAAGCAGCGCCTACAAGAAGAGCACGATCAGCATTAGATTGGAAGTTAGCTTTCGCATCTACCAAACCAGCGTTGATTGCTGCTTGAACATAACCTTTAGCCCATGCAGTTGCAGAGTTGTTAGTTTCAGTTGGTACTTCAAGATCAAGCGCACGTACAAGTACAGTTGCCATTTCTTGAACTGTTACAGGACCGGAAAGGTCAAAGATTTTCTTAGTTGTGTTTTTACCTTCCATGATACCCGCAGCGGATACAGCTTCTACGAAAGGAGCTGCCCAGTGTTTAGCACCGTAGTTTTTGTCTTTGAAAGAGTAAACGCCATTGATCTCTTTCAGACCCAGTGTTTTCGTAATTACTTTCGCGAACTCAGCGCGAGTCATTTGTCTGTCAAGGTGTGCTTGACCATCTGGGAATCCAGAGAAGATACCTTTTTCTTTCAAATAACTGTATTGTGCATTTACATCAGTAAGACCTGCTTGACCGAATGCTACAGATGCAAACATTGAGAATGCCATTGCTGTAGACAAAGCCACGGATAAAATTTTCTTCATAAACTTTTTTTCTCCTCCTCGAGAAATCATCACATGATTAGTATTTTTATAATTGCTGTTACTAGTAAATGGGTTGCCCGTGTTACTCATTTCGTTACACCCCCCTTCCCAGAGTTAGAGCAAGTAATGCATATAAAATGATGTCTGTGAAATTTCACAGAAACTTGTAAATTAAGCCAAGTATAAAGAAATATAGATTAGTTACCTAATCCTACCTCCCGTATTATACATTGTGGTAATTAAGCCGTAAAGGAATATTTTCTAATTAATAGACAATTTTCTCCATTAATCTCAATTTTCTTCCTCATTGTTTTCGGCTATACATCTTAAACGCAGTAGTTTCAAAAAAGTTGCGACTTCTACAAAAAAATTTTCTTTAATTTTAAAAAAGTGGAAACCAAGCTTTATATTTGAATGCATACAGCTTATAACAAGGGTTTAGTACATGTTTTGAACTATACAATACATAACCATAATTTTCTATTTTATACCATTCAAAATCAACTTTTTAAAAAATTCTTCTTTTCTCAGAAAACAGAACAAAAAAAAAGACACCTCTTGGGTATCTTCTTCGTTTCCTTATTACTTAATCTTCATTGCCAGATCAATAATACGAGCCCGCATCTGAGGATCGGTATTCAAGTTCGCATACATTTGTTCGATGGGCTCTTTATTCTCTTTATATGTCTTCTCATGCTTAATCGTTACATGGGACCAATCAATAAGTTCATTCTCGGAAGCAACCAAATTATTATATGCATCGTGGAAACCTGTCTTCATCACAAGCTCTTCCATAACTTCTTGCGTGATTTCTCTAGTTTTCTTCGTTTTCTCAATTTCCATTTCTAGAATAGCAGCTTGTTTTTCAAATTGTGTCTTTGTTTTCATGTAGCCAAGTTGTGCCTTTGAATAGATCGGTTTCATTATATTAATTCACCCTTTAGAAAAATGTGTATTTTCCGTTATTGTATCTCATAATCTATTAAATTACAAAATCTATTCTTTAAACCTACCATTGGAAAAGCCAGATAATGCATGTAACAACAGCATCATCTGGCTTTCTAGAACAACTAACTTAAGTTAGCAGGAAATACTTTCGCATATTTTTTCAGAAGCTCTACTGCAATTTTCGCTGCTTCTGCACGAGTAAGGTTCGCATCTGGATTAAACATATACTGTACTTTAGATTGACCGCTAATTGTTGTTGGCGCACCCACCATAATTTTAGCTTTAGATACAGCTAAAACTGCAGGTCTGGCATAATTATCAATTCGCCCTGAATCGATAAACGACTTCGCGAGAGTCTCAGCCAGTTTTGTGTCATTTGCAGCCAATTTTAGATTTGTAGCTCTCGCAATCATCATCGCTGCCTGTTCTCTCGTAAGAGGTGAATTTGGAGAGAATATACCATCACTTATCCCAGTAATAATTCCGGCTCTTGCTGCCGTCTCAATATATTTATAATCCCACACTGCAGTCGAAGAATTTAAGTATACATCGGTAAACGTCAGTTTACCCGAATAACTTAAAGGCAGATTTAATCCTTTGACAAGCAAAGTCGCAAATTCCCCACGAGTGGTTTGATCCTGGGCTCCAAACTGTTCAAACGTCAAATTCTCCATGTATCCCTTGGCATACATTGCATTCAATATATTCCGAGCCCATGAGTGATTTGTAATATCTGAATAGCTTTTGCTGAGCTTCATTACTTTGTAGTATCCAAACTCATCGAACGGTACTGTAATTGTATGCTTCTTGGTGTCTACTACTCCACCGATCCGTTCCCATTTTGGTCTGGAATCACCTGTCAAGCTTTTCTCTTCTTGAGTAATAGGTACATAACGGTATACCGCAATAGTTGAACCAACCTCATCTACTACGCTGGTATTATAACTTAGTGTGAGACTACCTCTTTGGCTAGGTGTAATTTTACGTTCATTTTTGATGTTATTAAACATTCCTGCTACAGAATAAGGCGTAATCCCATTGGATGATTGAATGTTTGTCCCTTCAACTTCCCCTAGTCCTCCGCTAATCCAATAGACGTTAGAAATCAATGAAAAGTTTCTAGACTTATCTGTTGATTGGAAATTCAAAAGATCTTCACTAGTTACGTTAATAACCGGATAGCTTGAAGAGTTCGTATCATTACTTGGACCCGGGAGTTTAACGATCTGACCATAGTCATTTCTTCGTTCTACAATCCCATTCTCCGGGTTAGCAATACCAAATAAGATTTTTGTGTCAGGATAAAATTTAGTTATTCCTAAATCTGTTTCTGACTTTAAGATCGTTCCTTTTGGGAAAGATAACTCCACTGACTTATTAAAAACGCTGTATTTGTTTGCCGTCTTAGCTGGCATATACTGTGAATCGACGCCCACCGCACCGGCATAATAAATATTAATTGTCTCGGTATAACTTGTTTCGCCAGTAGAAATTACTACTTTAATGCTGTTGTTCTTATCCTGTTTCAATCCTACATAATCTAGTACATAACGGCTTTCCCCTAACTCAGGGTTTAATACAGCGGGTTCTTTATCTATAACCACCGAGGTAGCGCCTGGAGCATATATATCAAAATGTATAAAGTTTTTGTTCACTACATACTTACCATCTACGGTCGGTTTTGGAGCATAAATATCATAGGGTTTCACTTCACTAATAATAGTTAAATTCTCTGAACTATAAGAACCTGTATTTTTATAGACGTTCAAATTGTAGCTATAAGTTCCGGGATTCGATACATTAAAACCTTGAACTCGAATAACAAAATCTTCCTCACTACCATAGATTTCATAGGTATATGTCTGCCCATTGTACGTGAAGGATTTTGGATTATTATCCGTTGATGCTATTGTAGTCGGAGCAATAATCTGTTTGGTTCCCTCTAATAATTCAAACTTAGAAGCACCACTTCCTCGGAAAATCAGGTTATACTGTTTAGCTACTGTTTTATACGTGTTTTCTCCTTGGTAATCAAACTCAGGTGAAGCATCGAAGAAACTTTCCACTTCTGTTGGTTCTGTCGGAAATTTTTTATTTCCGACCTTAGCAGGAATAAAATTTTTAATATTCGGTTGATTTTCATCTATGATATAGATAATTAGCTCAGTAATATACGTATCACCATTACCTTTTAGTACGATACGGTTTTCACCATAAACAAGTACCTTAGCAAAATTAGAATCAGTGCTGTTGCTATCCTGCATTGATAAAGGTATTGAGAACTGCCCATCTGTTATGGAAACCCATTTTTGATCTGTTGATCTTACCTGAACACCATTAACATATAAACTTCCATTGATTTTTCCATCCACTATAGGGAAATTCATGTATTGACCCTTAAGGTAAACTTCTATTTTATCTGTATCGTTTGCGTTAACAGGTACAATCTGTCCGTTCGTATGGCTGCTAACATGGATACCTATTTTAGATACAGAATTAATTTTGACTTGTACATTTTTACTATTCGAGCCATAGTTAAAACTTACATTTTGAGCTCCGCTCTTAAATTCACTAACTTTATAGATATATTGATATTTATCCGTCACTTTTCCTACATAACTAACGTTAACTTTTCCTGTTGGGATGTAATTTGCTGCTAATATTGCTTCCTTAATATCATTTCTCGTTTCTACTAGAATATAAAAAGAGCTTCCACTAACCTCTGAATTATTCAAAGTTTTTGCCCCTTCAACAGCACTTGCTAAATACTCTTCCTCTTTTACCATATTCGCTTTAGGGTTAAAACTTGAAGGAAGCAACTGAAGGTTGTTGATAATAATTTGATCTTGCGCATAATTAAATTTCAGTGTTCGGCTGGAGGTTGAACTAGGTGTGGAATCTTTAGGATATTTTACATCTACATCAAATTGAACTTGATCAATCTGTGGAAAACTAAAGTTATTAATTACCAAATTAATCATTCGATAACTTGGTACTATACCAGCAGTTCCTTGAAATACTTCTTCGGCACCCGGTTTAGATCCGATACTTCCATCGTTGTTCATATTCAAAAAGGTAACGTCACTATCACTATTAAGATTAATTTCACTAGTCTGATCACCAATTGAAATCGCAAGTGTACCATTATCTTTAAACGATTTTCCATCAGCGTCTTCCAGCAAGAATTGCATATAAAGCTTCCCTGAAGCTTCCTTTAATGTCCAAGTAGGATCATTCCCCAGCAAATCAATTCGGTTATCGCCCTTTTTATCGCCAAGATGAGCAGAAATAATACTGTTGCCCTCTTCATAGTAATACAATTGATATGGCATATTCACCGTACTGGTACCATCAGTCACTTTAATAACCAAGTTATTTAATCCTGACTTAAGATTCATTTCCGCAGAGTAGAATGTACCATCCTGTAAAAGAGTAGAAGGCAGAGCTGAACCGTTATTTAAAGTAAACTGTACTTTCGTTGCATTGGCTACTTTACCTTCTATTGTAATGGTTTTATTAGGCACAACTACAGTTGCTCCCTCGTTCAGGGTAATCGAGTTATAGCCTGTTAGTATATTTACATTTTTAATATAAGTCGTTGGTTTAAAATACACATAGAAACTTTCGTATTTTGAATTACTTCCTGTTACCCCGGAATTGTCACCTTGTATACCGCTAAAAGTGATCTTATTCATTCCTGAATGTAACTGTACATTGGCAACAAACTTATTGTCCGGTGACTCAGAGTCACGTTGGATGGAACCCGTATTCACCTGATTGGCTACTTCTGTCCAACCGGAATTTTCTTTTTCTTGAGTCATTCCTTGTACTTCTACACGCATCGTCGAACCTACTATTCTTAGGTAAGAACCTTTAATTTCAAAGTTAGACTCTGTTACTTGAAGTGCATCGCTAACTTTGAGTAGATCCGAATCAGTTGTACCAAGTCCCTTACCATGAGTTGCTTTCAGTGTAGGATCATCTGGGAAGAAGTAGGTTGGTAACACTGCTGCCTCCGCCCTACTTACCAAACCTGGTGGAAATAATGAAATAACTAATGAGACTAACAGCAGCCATACCATCGGCCGTTTGATGCGCTGCATAAAATCGCTCCTTTATTTTTAATTACCTTCTATATCGGACAGCTATGTAGAAATATGAACCCAAAAACATAAAAAAACCTTATTCCCGTTAAAGAGAATAAGGTTTATGAAATATTGAAAAATAAGATAATAGCAGTTTCATAGTATAACACGAGTATCTATTATGACTTTGTTTTTGCCTCTGCTGCTTTCATTCGAAGCTTGTGAAAGAAATTCAGAACCGGACGTTTTGTCTTATCAATCAGACCAATGACTTCTGCCCCAATCTGCAGGAAGAACATCATCACACAGATCACCACAAAGGTTACCCAGTTGGCCTCATGAATTGCAGCAGCGGACTGGATGACAGCCAGCACTCCGAAAAATGCAGCAATTCCGTAAATAATCAGTACAGTCTGACGATGACTGAACCCAAGATCACGCAAGCGATGATGCAAGTGACCTTTATCCGGTGCAAAGATCGGTTTCTTATTAAGGAAACGACGAATGATCGCAAACAGTGTATCCGAGAGCGGAACCGCAATAATAATCAGCGGTGTAATCAAGGTTACGACTGCAATTTGTTTAAATCCAAGCAGAGATAACATGGCAAGGCTGAATCCGAGGAACAGCGACCCTGTATCTCCCATAAAGATTTTCGCAGGGTGAAAGTTAAAGAACAAGAATCCAATGATACTGCCGAGCAGAACCATGCAGACCATAGCCGTCACGATATTCCCCATGATTAAGGACATCACTGCAATCGTACCGATCGCAATCGCAGATACACCTGCTGCAAGACCATCCAGTCCATCAATCAGGTTGATTGCATTGGTTACGCCCACAATCCAGAAGATCGTTACCGGAATGGAAATCCAGAGTTCCAGTGAAGAATATGCATCAACAAATGGAATATTAACAAAATCTATTCGAATATCAAAGGCAAATACCACTACACACGCCGTAATAATCTGAGCTAAGAATTTAATTTTGGCCGATAACTGAAATTTATCATCCATGGCACCAATGAGGGCAATCATGGTTCCTCCAATGATGAAAGCATAGATGAAGCGGTTATCTCGAGCAGTAAAGTACTCCGAAACAAACGGAAGTAATGCCAGCAATGTGACCATAAAAGCAAGAAATATCCCGAGACCGCCAAGTCTTGGCATAATCTTGGTGTGGACCTTACGTGCATCAGGCACGTCAACAGCTCCCACCTTTATCGCAAACTTCTTTACAAGCGGAGTAAGTAGAACCGCTAGTCCAAGAGCTACGATAAATCCCAAGATATAGAACATTAACATGTGCTCATTCGACCCCCAATTTATCAAAACTAACTCCATGCATTATACTCCCTAGATTCTTGAATTACTATCCCTGTTTTCTAGAAAAAATCAAAGATTTTAGCAATTCTTCCTCCATTTACACCGATTTTGTCACGTTTTCTTTTTCACGCACGACTTTCGCAACAAACTGTGGTAGAGCCAGCATTCTTTTTGCCCGGGTCGGTTCACGCAGTAAACGATAGAACCATTCCGCTCGCATTTTTTGAAACAGAACGGGTGCTCTCTTTGATTTTCCTGAAATGACATCAAAACTGCCGCCGACGCCCATAACAAGAGGTACTCCTAATTTGTGTTTATGTTCACCGATCCACGGCTCTTGGTTATTAACCGCACGTGCTACAAACAGTAGGTCTGGAGCAGCTTCCCTTATCTCAGCAATTACTTCATCGTCTTGATCCGAATCAAAAAAGCCATCGCGATATCCACAGATCACGACACCAGGATACTGTTTTTGTAACCTGCTTGCTGTCTCTTGAATCACCTCAGGTGTAGAGCCTAGAAGGAATACTCTCCATCTATACGTTTCTCCAACCCGCATTAATTCATGTAGGAGATCAAAACCGGCCACTCGTTCCGCAACAGGGATACCGCAGTAGTTCGCTGCCCATACCACCCCTGTACCATCCGGGACAACCAGCTCAGCCGATTTCATGACCTCCATGTACTTTGGATCTTCCAGCGCCGTCATCACCATAATTGGATTACCCGTGATAACTTGGTGGATCTGCCCTGTACGAACGACTTCTTCAAGATAGGCTACCGTGTCATTCATATCCATGCGTGAAAACCGAATTCCAAAGATGGGCACGGTCGGTACAGACCTTGTCTGTACTTGCTCCATATGCTCATTCATGACTCATTCATCCTTTGCCGCTTAGAAATTTTAAAATATGGACCGCAGGCTCCTGTGCTTGCTCTTTAAGCGAAGCAATTGCTTCTTCCCTCGTCGCAAGCCATTCCTCACGGTTCGTTAGAATCTTCTCAAGTTCCTCAGCCAGCTTGTCTGCTTGCAGCGAAGCTGTCGTGCCGATCGCTTGAGAATCCAGTCGATGAAGAAAAGCATCAATCTTCGGATCATACGATACACCAATCAGCGGTACACGCTGGGAAGCTGCATAGATCAAACTGTGTAATCTCATGCCGAGGACAAGTGCACAGCGAGACACTTCTAACAACATCATTTGCGGATCTGTTACATTTGAACAGATGCTTACTTTACTGCCTGTACCATGTAGAGGCCCTATTTGCTGCTTCACATACGTAGACGCTTCTTCATCAGAAGGCAAATGGAAGGGAAGCAGACGAATATGCACTTTATGTTTGGTAGCAAGCTGTTTGAGCCCTTCTGCGATCTGGTCCAGTTCATTACGATCCTTCTCCCAGAAACGCACAGAGACTCCAACCACCGGCAGCTCTTCTTCTTGTTCTGATTTCGGTGTGGTTCTTCTTGCACTTCCTCCTCCGTAAGATGCTTGTTGCACCTTCGTTAGTTCAGGAAGCGGAAGTCCCATAACAGGGTCAGGAACGATGTGTACATCGTTCCATCTTATTCCAAAGCCCTGAATTAACTTAGCTGATTCTTCATCACGAACCGAAATATATTCACAGTGTTTAAAAATACCGCGAATCATCGTTTTGAAAATGTCGCGTTTTACAGGCCCAATCCCCTGAGAATATATAAACGTTGGTTTTTTCATGTTCTGTGCGATTTTAATAACGCCAAGGTAATAAGGGATGGATTTCCAGCCTGTTGCATCTTGCAGCAAACTTCCTCCTCCGCTAATCAACCCATCACTTTCTTTGATGGCCCGGCGAACCTCGCCAAGTTTCATCCGATGTACAGCACGAACACCATACGTCTTCTGCGTCCACTCTGGGTCGCCTGAGAGAACGATCGGTTCTACCTGCACGTTTGTGCGCTGACTTTCTGACTCCAGTGCAGTCAGTATCGATTTAAGAACAGCTTCATCTCCGCTGTTATGAAAACCATAATATCCTGAGATAACTATTTTCTTAGTAGTGGTGACCATTTTTTCCAACAT
This sequence comes from Paenibacillus polygoni, assembly GCF_030263935.1. NCBI lineage: Bacteria > Bacillati > Bacillota > Bacilli > Caryophanales > Paenibacillaceae > Paenibacillus > Paenibacillus polygoni. The sequence continues at coordinate 4,544,721 of NZ_CP127162.1, forward strand.
CCTTCCAAAACTTGCCACACCACAATTGCAATCAATCCAACGATGAGACCAAGTCCGAGACCTAACACCCCACGAATAAGGGAAAGATGCGCTGGTGTATGAATATGAGCGAACGTATCCACCATAGACAACTGAGCAATCGATGCAATAATCATTAAATAAATTCCATTACGATATTTAAGAGCAATAAATGCTCCTAAAATAAACATAGGGTGCCCCAGTAAAAATTCCTTGTTACGAGGACGAACGCCAAAGGTATCTTCCAAGAATGTCCGTACCATCATTTCCAGCGGAGTTACACTGCCCGAGTTTCCTGTACGGGTCAGATAGTAATAGCCTACCATACCTATGATACCCGCTGCCAGTATCCACAAAAGAGTGATTGGCTCATTCAGCAGTTTGCGGACAAATGCCATACTTAGCGCCTTGCGGTAGAACAGAACATAGAATGCCGTAAGTGCAATCGGAGCTAAGTGCAATAGGCTTACGCCTCTAAATTGCTCAATCACAAGTGCATAGGTAATGTTATTCAGCAGGGCAATCATGAACGGAACAGCAAGGAAGGACAACAGCGATGTTCGGACAAACAAGATAAGCGCTTGTGTCACACGATCCCTCACTGAAAGATCAGGATTTCTCAGCTGCATTGCATTAATACGGCGTACGGCAAGCACCATCGCAATCGTTGGAGCGCTGATCGCAACGAGCAGAGCAACACCTTGTTCCATAAGAGACGGTCTAAGTACATATAATCCGCCGCTTCCGAGGATTCCTAGCACAAAGGCTGGCAAAGTCAGGAATGGAATGAAGTAGGATACCATTAATGCGATCATTGCAATGCTTCCGACCACAACAACAGCTTTGAAATATTTTTGACCTGGTGTTTCATGTACTTTGAATGGCTCGGCTTGTCCTATAGTGAAGCCATTCTCTTTCATTCGTTCTACTGCATTTCCTTCTTCCCCCAGTGCATCCAGTAAGTTATCCAGAGGATCTGTCACTGCTGCTTGCAGTGCACTGCGTGAAGGTGCTGCGTTTAGATAAATCATCCGAATATTCCGATCTTTTGTAGCCAGCGTGAATCGATCTGCAATTACTTTTGGAGAAAGATTCGCATCGTTTTCACTTAGAGAGATAAGACGAACGACATTGTAGTCTGTTAAATAAGCAAGGGTGCTGAAACCATGCTGCGGCACTTTCAAATTCTCAATTGCAGCAAGTCCGATACCATGCTGATTCAGAAGCTCTGCAAAAGATGACAAGCTTCTCAGCTCTCCATTATCGTTATAGCCCTTAACCTTATCTCCTTCAAACAGAATTCGTTTGACACCGAAACTCTCAAACGTATCCATTAACTGAGCTACGGACTGCTGATCGTAAGGAAGTGAGTCACCTAGCCGAGGCATAATACTAAAACCACGATCCACTAGATCACTCATTGTAATTGGATCCGGCATCATTGGCTTTAAGTTGGCATTTTCTACAGGTGTTTCAATAACCAAACCTTCTTTACCCTCATGAGTCCATGTACGAACTGGAATATCGAGTCTGCGGAATGTGTCCGCAATGACAGGAGTTAAGACTTCTTTATTCTCTTCATTTGTAAATAAGATATAAGTATAATTCTCATTCTCCGGTAAAATTTCACCTGACATATTCGCTACATCTAGACTGCTGTAGATCATGATGCGACGAGATTTACGGAATTCATCCAGTGTACTCTCAAACATCGCCATCGTTGATATGCCTGCATTTTTGAGTTCCGTTAATTTTTCATCAATAAAGTCCTGCGGGTGAACCTGATAGGCTGCTATATCCACAAGATCCCGATAATCGAATACCAATTCTACATTTTTGGAACTGGATTCCGTTGTGACACGGTCGTAGATGACTGGAATGGAAGCTATAAGTCCAATAATTACAATAATCCATAGCCATTTACGAGAGACCGTGTTCCAATATTGCCATTTTTGACGCACCGATGTGTACCCCCTAAATTTTATACCTTTTATAAGCCATATCATGCCCAGCACGCAAATATTTAGCAACTCAGCATTGAAACGATTCCTGTATATTCCTGTGTCTTCATTCCAACACAAAAGCCTCTCCGCCAAACAACCCGTAACGGTGCGGAAAGGCTCCTGATTTAACTTAACATTTCTTATAAAAAGAAATCAAACAAGCTCTTGATCAGCGATCAATACGGCCCATAACTGCATCCGTAAGACGCTGAATTCGTGCATGAGCATCTTCATTATTTTCGCCTTGAACAGCAAAGTATATTTTAATCTTCGGTTCTGTACCTGAAGGGCGCAAGCAGAACCATGAGCCATCTTCCAGAATGAATTTAAGCACATTCTCTTTAGGAAGACCATCAATACCTGTGGAATAATCCAGCATTTCTTGAACCTTAATTCCAGCAACCTCTTCTGGAGCAGAAGTACGCCACTCGGTCATAATAGCCTGAATCTGCGCTACGCCATCTTTGCCTTTTAAGGTACGAGACTGCAAGTTCTCTAAGAAATAACCAAACTGCTCATACAGTTCTTGAAGAACATCGTACAAGGTTTTGCCTACACTCTTATAATAAGCAGCCGCTTCACAAATCAGCATCGCAGCGAGTACGGCATCTTTATCCCTTGCATAATTACCTGCGAGATAGCCGTAACTTTCTTCATATCCAAAAAGATAAGTATGACTGCCTGTCTCTTCAAAGGCATTCATTTTTTCACCAATATATTTAAAGCCAGTTAGTGTATTAAACACTTCCGCACCGTAATGTTTCGCGATTACAGCACCCATCTCACTCGTTACAATGGTTTTTACCACTGCGCCGTTCGTAGGAAGCTGTCCGCGCTCTTTCAGCTGTCCGAGGAGATAATTCGTCATAATGGCACCGGACTGGTTACCTGAGAGCACGAAATATTTGCCTTCTTTATCTTTTACCACTGCACCCATACGGTCCGCATCCGGATCGGTACCAATGATAATATCTGCATCCACTTTTTCGCCAAGCTTCATGGCAAGTGTGAATGCTTCGCGTTCTTCTGGATTAGGTGACTTCACCGTAGTGAAATTTGCATCCGGCTCTGCTTGCTCAGAAACGACATGCACATTCGTAAATCCAATACGCTCCAGCACTTTTGTCACAGGCATATTTCCTGTACCATGCAGCGGTGTATAGACGATATTGAAGTCTTTACTATACTCAGCAGCAATACGGTCCCGGTTCAAACTTTCGGCAGCAACGGTTTCGATGAATGCTTCATCTTCTGCATCGAGAAGCCATACAAGCAGTCCTTGTGCTTCTGCATCCGCCTGTGTAAGCTTCTTCACATCAGCAAGGGAAGCTACATCCTGAATATACTGAATCACTTGTTCTGCTTCATCCGGCACGAGTTGTCCGCCAGAAGCATTATATACTTTGTACCCATTATATTCGGGAGGATTATGACTCGCTGTGATCACGATTCCACCTGTCGCCTGCAAATGACGTACACTATAAGACAACTGTGGTGTCGGACGCAGTGATGTAAAGAGTTTAGCCACAATACCATTCGCAGCGAGTACTAAAGCAGCCTCAAGAGCAAACTCCGGTGAAAAATGACGAGAATCATGAGCGATTACAACAGAAGGTTTTCCTTCTCCGTTATGAGCTTCATTAATGTAGCGTGCAAAACCTTGTGTTGCTTTTCCTACTGTATAACGGTTGATCCGGTTACTGCCTGCTCCAATGACACCGCGCAGACCTCCTGTACCGAATTCAAGCTCCCGGTAAAAACGATCCTCAAGTTCATTCGTATCTCCAGATAAATCCGTTAGCTCCTGTTTGGTTTCCTCATCAATAGATGGATCCTTAAGCCATTGTTCCAATGTTTGCTTCGCAGTTTCACTTAACATGTCGTCACCATTCTCCTTTATCCCATATGTAACTATGGTTCTCTATGTGGTTATTTCATGATTGTAAGCTAATCGATAATTCATTGCAGTTCATTCCGTAACATCGCCCTACTGCGGATCAGATAGAGCAAACATAATCTCGCCTTCTGCGACGACTTTATCGCCGACTCGAGCGGTTGCTTTCCCTTTTCCAATGGAGCCTTTCAGACGTGTGATCTCCACCTCAAGCTCCAGCGTATCACCTGGTACCACTTGTCCGCGGAATCGGAAATTATCTAGACCAGCAAGGAAACCAATCTTACCTCGGTTACTTTCCACTTTAAGAATAGCCACTGCGCCTACTTGAGCGAGTGCCTCTGTAATAAGTACGCCCGGCATTACCGGATAGCCTGGAAAATGACCTGTGAAGAAGGGTTCATTGATGGTTACATTCTTAATTCCAACTGCTCGTTTGCCCTCTTCGATCTCCACGATCTTATCGACCAATAAAAAAGGAGGTCTGTGAGGGATGATTTCTTGAATTTGATTAACATCTAACATATGTTTATAAACCCCTTCCTTACATGCATAAACAATCTATTCTTCGTCCATACTAATTATATCCTTCATTAACTGCAGTAGTGAAGGTTAAGATAAGGGGCTTGTTCCTTTGTGCCGCACAGTTCGTACTGACGGTCTAAGGGAATCAGCCCTTTTTGTGTTTGCAGTAGACACCGCAAAGTCCCCCATCATTATACATTTTTCGGGAACAAAAAGAAAACTCCTGCTTCACAGGAGTTCCGTTTCTAAAACGATCCACAATACGACGTTCTGCCTACCCGATTAAGGGGCAAAAACAAGATCAAATATATGTTTCCATGTTTGATAATCAAAGGCAGATCCAATATCTCTCCCGCCAACGACCACATAACCGACTAACATACCTCCGATTAAAGCAATTAACAAAAGCAGCGGAATCAGAAGCCGGCGTAAGATCTTTCGTGAAGATCCCTTCTTCTTCTCTACTTTTTTTTCTTCAGTCATAACCTTCACCTATGCCCTCATTGTATTCGCAAGATTCATCATCGTGTCACTTGAACTCAGTGCGCGGGCAGCCAGCTGGTAAGTGCGCTGTACTTCAAGCATTTGCGTCATCTCACTCGTTAGATCTACATTGGAATTCTCTAAATAACCTGCCCGAATGGTCGCTTCAGGCACCGTAGTTGCCGCATTTTCTCCAAAAACCATGTTTTCGCTGGCTCCAGAAATTAAGCTGAACAAGTTGTCTGAGCTAGCTGCGAGCCCTTCAGGGCGCATGGGTTCAACGAGTTGAAGTTGCCCTGCAATTCTTGCATTCATGGAGCCGCTGTCCCGCACTAATAAGTTACCGCTCGAATCAAAAGCTACCGTAGCATTTGCAGGTGCAGTAATAGGCTGATTGTCTCTGCCGAGCACAGCATAACCATCACTCGTTACGAGTCTCATGCGCGGTGCTGCATTTGGGTCCTGAACCGATTCATCCGGTACAAAACGGAAATCGCCTGCTCTTGTCCATGCTTTTTGACCATTCACTTCTACAGCAAACAGCGCATTTCCTTCAATAGCCAAGTCTGTGGGATTTCCTGTCTCACTTAGTTCCCCTTGTGCCATATCTTGAGTAATCGATGTCATCTTCACACCATAGCCTACATTAAAACCGAGCGGCGTTGCTCTGCCATCCCGTGACAACGAGGAAGTCTGCTGCTGAACACCTGTCAGTACATCTTCAAATGAAGCTTGTTTGCTCTTGTAACCTGCCGTGTCTACATTCGCAACGTTATTTGCGATCAAATCTAGTCGCTGCTGCATGCTCGTCATGGATACGAGAGCACTGATCATTGAATTATTCATATAATCCCCCAAACTTCAAAAATATGTAGTACCTCTACACACGCCCGATTTCATTTACGGCTTTATCCAAGCTTTTATCGTAAAATTGAATTACTTTCTGATTGGCTTCATAGGCTCGAAGAGCTGCTGTTAAATCAACCATCGACTGAGCTGAATCCACTGTTGAACGTTCCAAGAATCCCTGCTTCACTTGAACCCGGTCTTCTGCTCCAAGCAGCCGGGCTGATCCCGCACGATCCGAGCTTAGTACATAATTCCCATTACCTTCTCTGACTAGCTGATATGGGTCATCCACGATGGTAATACCAAGTCTCTCACCTGTGAGAGCTCCTGTAAGAGGATTCACTAGCTGTCCTTGCTCGTTCACTTTAAATTGATTCATGGCGCCTGTCAATCGAATAGGCTCGCCATTATCTGACAATACCTCATCGCCCGTTGAACTTAGCAGTCTGCCTTCCGCATCCACCTGAAAACTGCCGTCACGGGTATATTTTACGTTTCCTTCCTTATCTTGCACGGTAAAATAAGCTTGCGGTTTATAAATTACATCCCCGTTATCACTGATATATTTACCTGAAGCATCAAAAGGAATGGCTTCGCCTGTATTCGGATTGGTAACGCGAAGATCTGAATACAGCGCAAAATCTGTTATTTTATCAGAGGGTATAAGATCCCCCTGTACATTCATAGACATGCTTTCTTCTGCAAATACGCCTGTATTTAAACTGCCAATCACCTTACTGCCGAGAGAGGAGTCGCCGCTTCTGCTAAGCTGCATTTCTGGAAAGGATCGTACCAGACTCTCCACTTGTTTATAACCGTTCGTATTAAGGTTAGCAATATTCTGTGTTACCGTATCATGTTTACGCTGTTGAGCAACCATTCCCGCAGCTGCCGTATAAAGACCTCGAATCACACCAGGTCCCTCCTTATTATTACAACTACTACCTATATCGGTGCATTAGAACTTTTTCTTAAGAGAACGGTCCAAATGATTCAGCATCAGTCCCGTTCCCTTGACAACGCAGTGCATCGGATCATCAGCAACGAGTACAGGTACCCGAAGTTCATCCGTTAAGAGCTCGTCCAGTCCTTTAAGTAAAGCGCCCCCGCCTGTTAAAATCACACCTCGATCAATAATATCAGCAGATAATTCCGGCGGTGTCTGTTCGAGGACAAACTTAGCTGAAGCTACAATGGATGCTACCGAATCAGCGAGTGCTTCCTGCACTTCACTTGAGGTGACCGTCACGGTTTTAGGTAAGCCGCTCACCATATCACGTCCGCGAATATCGAGTTCTTCCTGCTGCCCTCCCATTTTCACGGTTCCAATCGATACTTTGATATGTTCTGAAGTCCGCTCTCCGATCAATAGCTTGTACTTATTTTTTATATATTTCAAAATCGCTTTGTCAAACTTGTCCCCTGCCATTTTAATAGAAGAAGCTGTAACGATCTCACCCATAGATAATACGGCCACATCGGTGGTTCCTCCGCCAATATCGATGACCATATTTCCACTCGGTTCATATATGTCCATTCCCGCTCCAATCGCTGCGGCTTTGGGCTCTTCTTCAAGGAACACCTCTTTGGCACCACTGCGCTCTGCTGCCTCACGAATGGCTTTTTGTTCTACGGAGGTGATATTCGTCGGTGCACAAATTAAAATACGGGGACGGCTGTACCAACTTTTGCCGCCAACCCGGTTAATAAAGTACTTAAGCATTACTTCTGTAATATCAAAGTCAGCAATGACGCCGTCCCGCAAAGGTCTAATTGCAATAATGTTACCTGGTGTTCTGCCGACCATGCGTCGTGCATCTTCTCCCACAGCAAGCACTTTCTTCGATCCACTCTCAATTGCAACTACCGAAGGTTCGTCGAGAACGACGCCACTCCCTTTTACGTGAATGAGCACGTTGGCCGTACCAAGATCAATACCGATATCCTTGCTTAGCATATAAAAGAGCCCCCAAAGAGATATTTTTGATCGTATAATAGTTCCTTATTTCTTACCTATGTATTTCATACATTGCTCGCTATTAGCTACATTTTGTGTCGGATCATGCAGATAAGAAGTCTTGTGCTTAAGCTTATACCATCTTTTAACATATCATACTTCAGGGGAGGTCTTCAACGTATTTGTATGCTTTTTGACCTACATGAGTTTTATGGTCACTACGACTTCCCAGAAGCGAGCACCTCTCGATTTTTTCCGTTCGTTTTTTTATATTTAATCTTGGTTGCCTCGCCTCCTCGTAAATGGCGAATCGATTTATGGTACTCGAGAATGTGTTTTACCTGATCGGCAAGATCAGGGTTGATTTCCGGCAGTCGTTCGGTCAAATCCTTATGCACCGTGCTCTTTGAAACGCCAAATTCCTTGGCAATGGTACGGACCGTATTCCTCGTCTCAACGATACAGCGTCCGATTTTTATGGTCCGTTCTTTAATGTAATCGTGCACGCTCCCGCCTCCCTACTGTGGATAGTTTGGTACATTATATGAGAGGCATGCTTAGATATTCACGGTTTCACGGGGTGACAAGCTTTACAGTGATCAAATATTTTTCATTTTGTTATCCACAGGTTTGTCCCAAAATAAATTCCTTCTATATAACAAAAGAAACAGCGGGCATGTCCCACTGCTTCTTTGTTTTTACCTACATATTTTATTTTTTCAGGAATTGCTCTGGATTAACGGGTTTTCCTGCTTCGTACACTTCAAAGTGTACGTGGTTGCCAAGATCCTTGCCAAGTTCACTCTTGCCTGAGATGGCAATGGTGTCACCTTGTTTTACTTCATCATTTTGTTTTACTTTTACATCAGCAATACTTTGATATACGGTTTTGAGATCATTGTCGTGAGTGATCTCGACAACCATTCCATTCAGCGGATGTTGTTCTACACGAGTTACTTTACCGCTCAGTGCAGCTTTTACTTCAAAAGTTTGGTCATCCGCTCTTGCTAAATCAATACCAGCATTTGCGATAAAGGTTTGATCGTACTCTAGTAAAGCAAGTGCTTTCTCATCTGTCGTTGCTGCAGCGTCATAAAAAGGTTTCACTACGTTCACTTCCGATGCTACTGCCACCGGCCATGCTAGATTTTCAGATACGCCTTCTACTTCACTTGTAACAGGTTCTTCTTCCAAAACTCCAGTGGTAGGAACGGCTTCGCCATTCTCAGACACTTGCTTTGTCGTTTCTTTCACAGCAGACTGCATGCTAGCGTCCTGGTAGGCCCACACTAAAGTTAGTATAATAGCTGCTGCGGCGATGTAAGCTGCCGGGTATACCCACCGTTTGGACAACAGCTTTTTCCAGGATGAAGATTGTGATTCAGGTGCTCCATTACTTGTTTTTGGAGCATTTTCTTGGTTTTGATTTTTGTTTTGTTCATTCATTTTCTATCACCTCAGTAACAAGTGTTACCGGGTGCAACTCTTTTATACTCGTACTATTAAATTTATTTACAAGATTTTTAAGGAGACTATGATTTGCCTTTATATAATAACTTGGAAGCTTGGCCAAAAGCGACTCCGTTATAGTAGTGTTTTAGAATCTGAGTTGCAGTATAACCTTCTTGCGCCATTCCGTTGGCTCCATACTGACTCATCCCTACTCCATGTCCATAGCCGTGAGTGGTAATCGTAATCTCATCCCCGTTTGTCTTCCACGTGAATTCAGTAGAACGCAGCCCGAGCTTCTCTCTTATCTCTATTCCCGTAAATACTTTCTTACCGACCTGAATCTCTTTAATCCGATTTCCTGCTGTTTTAGACAGGACCTGAATAAAAGGCTTTGCCTTCTTGCCGCCAACAGATACAGGAATTGCATCGGAGGTTACATTCAGTTTATTCAGAAAATCAATTCGGGACATCGTTACACTTCCCTCATACCCTGGAGCAATCTTGGCATCCCATGGACTTTCGACACTTCGTAGATAAGGAACAGCTTGCTGCCATACATCTTCCGAATTCTCGGTATATCCGTTGCTAGTCGAGAAAAAGGAGGCGGTGATCGGCTCCCCTTTATAGGTCATAATGGTATCCTTACTCTCCCTTACGGCTTGCTTCAGCTTGGCCCAATCCTTTTCTTTTCCTGCTTCTTTAAAATGAGCTTCGAGCTTGCTGTAAGGAATGTATACCTGATGCTCGACCGTATCCTTTACGTCTGCGCCCTCGACCGGTATGCCGCTGTGATCTCCCGCAGCCATCCGCTTGGTTACAAATGTGCGCGCGGCAATGGCCTGCGCCTTAAGTGCTTCAATGCCGAAGTCCGAAGGCATTTCGGCTGCTACGACCCCGGTGACGTACTCTTCCATCGTCACCTTATCAATGGTGCCCGTTTTCGTTAGATAAACGCGTACCTCGGGTTCGGGATACACCACTGCCGGCTTTGGTGCCGGTGTGGTGTCAGGGACAAGGGCAGGCGGCTCTGCAGCGATAGGATTCTTCGCGGGTGCAGCGGGAGCCGTCTGCCCTTGCACCGCCGGCGCAGGGCTCGGCGGTGGTGTTTCCTCGCGGGGCCAGGCAAGCACTGCTGGAATCAGCAGTGCCGCAATGGCTAGTCCCGCGAGGGCGGCGGCAGGGCCGGGCCGCCGGGGGCGCTGCGGTGCGGAGCCGCGGCGCCAGGAGCGGGCGGCTTTGTAGGTGCCGCCCGCTGGGTTTGGTGCATGCAGCTGAGGTGCATGCACGGGCTGGCTGTGCCCGGTAAGAGGCACAGCGGGTTCCGCAGCGGGGGAAAGCGAAGCCTCTCCCCGCTCTCGTCTTTCTTTTACACCGCCCAGCTGCTCTTTGCTGCCTACTCCATTTACTATAGTAAGAGACGTTTGTTTTACGTTTCTAACTTTTAAGATTCCTTGTTCATCCCGCTCTATTAAAATCTCCGCTGGGCCGTAGGAAGTTTCGGTTACCTCTTGCCAAGGAATGGCCACAACCTTCTTCCTTTTCATTCGGACTCTTCTATTCTTAAGCTCTTCTTTAGGTATGGAAGAACCTCGTGTTGCCTTCATCTATATTCCTCCCAACATCTCATTTGATAGCTGCTCTAGCTCGGTAGATCAGATAGACCTTATATGACATACATATGGAGATCTCGCTTCTGATAGAACCAAATTAAGAGAATATAAATGAGAGGTTGCCTAGTATTAAGACCACACTATAGTAGTTACTAATGATGTGTAATCTCATACTTGAGGTATTATCTCTAAACTCATTAAATTCATAAGATATAAAGAATAAGATATAAAGATAGCGATGCGCCTTCTACCATCTTCTTTTAAATAGACCAAGACCATGTATTGTATAAAGGTTCTATAAAATAAAAAAAAGACTGCAGACATCCTAGTTATAAGCTAGTGTGTCTACAGTCTTCATCAAGCCTAAAAGGCTTGGTTTCTATTCTTTCTTACACAATGTTGCATCAGGTTCCAATCTATCCCTTAGCTTACGCTAAAGTAGGCTGAACCTTAAATCTTGCTGTTTCTGTTTCCGTTACAGCGGATTCTGTCGATTTCGCTTCACGTTTCGGCTCTTCTACCGATACACGATAGATGTCTGCTCCAAGACCGTTCAGCTTCTCTGCAAGGTGCACATAACCGCGGTCAATATGATGAACACCGCCTACTTCTGTTGTGCCGTCAGCGATCAAACCAGCAAGAATCAAAGCAGCACCTGCACGCAAGTCCGTAGCTGTTACTTTTGCTCCGGTAAGTTTAGCTCCTCCAGTAATAATCGAAGAACGACCTTCTACTTTGATCTCTGCATTCATCAGGTTGAACTCATCCACATGCATAAATCGATTCTCGAATACCGTTTCCGTTACAACACTTGTACCTTGAGATTTGAGCAGCAATGCCATCATTTGTGATTGCATGTCTGTCGGGAATCCTGGGTAAGGAAGCGTCTTGATATCCACCGCTTTCAGAGGACCGTCAGCAATGACACGGACACCGTTCTCGTCAGGGACAATCTTCACACCCATTTCTTCCATCTTAGAGATAACAGGGCCAAGATGATCGGAAATTGCACCTTCAACATAAACGTCTCCGCCTGTAATCGCTGCAGCAGCCATATACGTGCCTGCTTCAATTCGATCTGGAATAACAGCATGTTGTACACCGTGAAGTTTTTCTACGCCTTCAATGCGAATCACGCCTGTGCCAGCACCGCGTACTTTTGCACCCATCCCATTCAGGTAGTTTGCCAGATCCACAATTTCCGGTTCTTTTGCTGCATTCTCAAGAATCGTTGTTCCTTCTGCAAGTACAGCAGCCATCATAATATTTTCCGTTGCACCAACACTCGCAACATCCAAATAAATTTTGGCTCCGCGCAATTTTCCATTTGACCTTGCTTCTATATAACCATGTCCTAGGCTGATTTCTGCACCCATTGCTTCAAACCCTTTAAGGTGTTGATCAATCGGGCGTGTACCAATCGCACATCCGCCTGGAAGAGATATTTTTGTATAACCCATACGTGTTAGCAGAGGACCCATAACCAAGAAAGACGCCCGCATTTTTGTAACCCATTCGTAAGGGGCTTCGCACGAAGTAAGATTCGTTGCGTCTACGGTGATTACTTCATTTTGGTATGTAACTTCCGCTCCTAGCGATTCCAGTACTTTGTTAATTGTCATCACATCGTCTAAAGGAGGTGCATCTGTAATAATGCTTACTCCTTCTTCCCCTAAGAGAGAGGCGGCGATGATCGGAAGAACTGAATTTTTAGCGCCGCTGACTTTGACACTTCCGGTCAATCTCTTGCCTCCGCGGACGATAAATTTGCTCATCTTGTTTCCCTCCGCGCGTTATTTTTCTTTTTCTGCTTACGAGTGGAGTTTCCTCTTTCACTTGTCGTCCGATCCCGTCGGAAAATTCGACATCATTATTAAACATTCGTCAAGATGTCGTATTTCAGAAAAGAATAGTTTGCACTTTTCATTTTTTAAATTCGTTAGTGATTGAAGACATGATTTCCATCATATAAGACCATTTCTATTCGAAATCATTTGAAACTGTGATTAAAAACAAAGAAATAGCAGTCATTCCGCTAATCCCCTAACTTACATCATAACATTAAAAGTTCATGGGAGACAAGCGATTTTTCATTTTACATTGTTTTTTACCATTCCATACGAATCAACGTAAGAAACGACCGACATTGCATTGTTATCAAATGAATATCTTTAATTCCATTGTTCACATAAAAACATAATGTTATTCGACAAAAGCTGTCTTAAGGTATTCTGGCCTAAGAGTGATATAACCAGCCTGGAAAGCTTTAAAACAGATATTTAAGCATTTGTGTCCATGAGAGATATTCGAGCACGAAATTAGACACAAAATGTCCCAGCACAATCGCTAAAAGCAATTGCAGCATTCTAGCTTGCGCACTCTTTGGATGTTTAACAATCAAGTCGAGTTTCAAGTGCTGTAAGGACCACCATGCGATCGCAATACAGGAAAGTGAGATAATCATAGCTACAAGACTATTTGTGCTAATGGCCTGATTAACTTGATCATTCAACAGTTGATCCATGTCCAGCCTCCGTCTTTCTTTGTTAATGATTTATTTCACATACTGTGAAATCATATTCGGAACAGTGTTTATTGTCAACCAATCTTACAACATTGGAACCCACAAACCTTAATTTAACTCTGAATTGTTATACTTTTGACAAAAAACATGTCTAATCCGTATTCTTTCTGTCATTTCCTCGGAAATAATCTCGAAAACAAAAAGAACCTGACGAATGGTCAGGTTCTTTGTTCTATAGGTTGCCGGATACTTTAAGTCGGTTCATTGCTTTTTGTAATGCAATTTCAGCACGACGGTGATCGTATTGATCTCTGTTTCCGCTAGATGTTAAACGAGTTTCTGCACGCTCAAGAGCAGCTTTCGCACGAATTACATCAATCTCAGAAGCGAGTTCAGCACTCTCAGCCAAAATGACTACCTTCTCTTTGCGAACCTCTACAAAACCGCCTGCAACAGCGATTTTCAGTTCCTTTCCATCCGTTTTAATGGACACAGGTGCAATTTGCAAGGGAGTTACGAAGGGAACGTGACCAGGAAGGATTCCCAGTTCACCTTCCACTCCGCGTACAACCAGGCTATTTACCTGTTCAGAGAAGATGAGTCGCTCCGGAGTTACAATTTCCAATAAAAAGGTACTCATTGTCATCCCTCCTGAACTCTATCCGAAGGATAGTTCAACTCATCTTTGGGTCATTAATCCTAAGGATTAATGGACTACTCCATTGATTTTGCTTTTTCTACCGCTTCTTCAATTGTTCCTACGAACAGGAATGCTGCTTCTGGAAGATGGTCATACTTACCATCTAGAATTTCTCTGAAACTGCGAACTGTATCTTTAACAGGAACATATTTACCCGGGAATCCGTTAAATGCTTCTGCTACGTGGAACGGTTGGGATAAGAAACGTTGGATTTTACGAGCACGTGCTACGAGCATTTTGTCTTCTTCGCTCAGCTCATCCATACCCAAGATCGCAATGATATCTTGAAGTTCGTTGTAACGAGCAAGAATACGTTTAACTCCTTGAGCTACGTTGTAATGCTCTTCCCCTACTACTTCTGGAGTAAGGATACGTGAACTTGATGCGAGTGGATCTACCGCAGGGTAGATACCCATCTCAGAGATTTTACGCTCAAGGTTCGTTGTTGCATCCAAGTGAGCAAATGTAGTTGCCGGCGCAGGGTCAGTGTAGTCATCCGCAGGAACATAGATTGCCTGAATGGAAGTTACGGAACCTGTTTTCGTCGAAGTAATACGTTCTTGAAGTTGACCCATTTCCGTTGCAAGCGTAGGTTGGTAACCTACCGCTGATGGCATACGTCCCATAAGGGCAGAAACCTCAGAACCTGCTTGAGTAAAGCGGAAGATGTTATCAATGAAGAGAAGAACGTCTTTACCTTCTTGATCACGGAAATACTCAGCCATAGTAAGACCTGTCAAGGCTACGCGAAGACGTGCACCTGGAGGCTCATTCATTTGACCGAATACCATTGCTGTTTTGTTAATAACACCAGAGTCCGTCATCTCATGGTACAAGTCATTACCTTCACGAGTACGCTCACCAACACCGGCAAATACAGAGATACCGCCATGTTCTTGAGCAATGTTGTTGATAAGTTCTTGAATCGTTACCGTTTTACCTACACCCGCACCGCCGAAAAGACCAATCTTACCGCCTTTTGCGTATGGAGCTAGCAAGTCGATAACTTTAATTCCTGTCTCCAGCATTTCTGCTTGTGTAGACAACTCATCAAAAGTAGGCGCTTGACGGTGAATCGGATTACGAACAGCCGTTTCAATTACACCGCCATTGTCAATTGGATTACCTAGTACGTTAAATACTCGGCCCAAAGTAGCTTCCCCTACGGGTACAGAAATAGGTGCACCTGTATTGATTGCTTCTGCACCGCGAACGAGTCCATCTGTGGAAGACATTGCAATACAGCGTACACGGTTATCGCCTAGATGTTTCGCTGCTTCAAGCGTAAGGTTGATTTCTTTACCATCGCTTGTCTTTGTGTTGATTGTAACTGCATTATTAATATCGGGAAGTCCGTCACGGTCGAACTCAACGTCAACAACCGCACCCGTAATGCTGACAACGCGTCCTTTGTTCATCTTCAGTTCCCTCCTACAAGCTATTGCAGTAATAATCTCCTGTCATCATTCATCATAAATGTGAAAGAGCATTATTCTGAAAGCTTCATTGTTTATCCGTACTTGATTAAGATTGCGCGTTTGCACCAGCCACAATTTCTGTGATTTCCTGTGTAATCGCAGCTTGACGTGCTCTGTTATAAGTAAGCGACAATTCGCCAATAAGCTTCGATGCATTTTTCGTTGCACTGCCCATCGCTGTCATTTTCGCTCCAAGTTCACTTGCTTTACCGTTCAGAAGTGCACCATAGATCAAAGTCTCGGCGTAGCGAGGCAAAAGAGCTTCTAGTACTGCTTCAGGTGAAGGTTCATACTCATATTGAGCAGAAGCTTCGGTCTGCTTCTTCTCCGGTTTTTCCATTGGAAGAAGTTTTTCAACCGTAGGAATTTGGGTAATTGCATTTACAAACTGGCTGTAACAGATATAGATCTCATCATACTTTCCTGCTTCAAATCCAGAAACGGTTTCGTTCGCAATGGATTTAATATCAGCAAAGGTTGGGGAGTCAGACAAATCTGTGACATCCATACCAATCGGTTGCTCACGGCGTCTGAAGAAATCACGGCCCTTCCGTCCAATTACAAACAGAACATATTCGTCTTTAGAGGTATGGCGTTCCTTTAGAGTCAGGGATACCTGACGAAGAACGTTGGCATTGTATCCACCTGCAAGACCACGGTCTGAAGTAATTACAAGATAAGCTGTCTTTTTGACAGGACGAGTCACCAGCATGGGATGGGTAACCTCTGTAGAAGAGGATGCAATGCTTGTTACCACTTCCTTCAACTTCTCGGAATATGGTTTTGCAGCTTCTGCTTTCTCCTGCGCTTTTCTTAGCTTGGAGGCAGCAACCATCTCCATTGCCTTGGTAATTTGCTTCGTGCTCTGAACACTTTTGATTTGACGCTTGATTTCGCGCATACCTTTTGCCATGTTTTCACCACCTTAAAGTTTTGACGAAGTCAAAACTAACTTCGAGAGCATTTACTTAAAGTTTTGACGAAGTCAAAACGATCTTCGAGAGCGTTACTTAAGTTTTGACGAAGTCAAAACGATCTTCGTAAGCATTTACTTCATATAAGAAAGAGGGACTGCGGCGTACGTTGTGTTCGCGCAGCCCTTCTTTGGTTCTTTGATATGGAATACGATGCGGCTTAGTTCGATGATTTAGAGAAGCTGTTTCTGAATTTCTCGATTGAGTTTTTCAGAGCGGCTTCATTATCTGCAGTAAGCTCTTTCGTTGTACGGATAGATTCAAGAATCTCAGGGTGATTGCTTTCCATGAAGGAGAGATATTCTCTCTCAAAACGAGTTACATCACCTACTGGGATTTCATCTAGATATCCTTTAGTCGCTGTATATAAGCTGACAACCTGTTGTTCAACAGGAAGTGGCTTATGCACATCTTGCTTCAGGATTTCCATCATCCGCGCACCACGGTTCAGACGAGCTTGTGTTGATTTATCAAGATCAGATCCGAATTGGGAGAACGCTTGAAGCTCACGATATTGAGCTAGATCCAGACGCAGGGAACCTGCTACCTTTTTCATTGCTTTAATCTGAGCGGAACCACCAACACGGGATACCGAAATACCTACGTTGATCGCTGGACGTTGACCTGAGTTAAACAAGTCTGCTTCCAGGAAGATCTGACCATCGGTAATCGAGATTACGTTTGTTGGGATGTATGCAGAAACGTCAGATGCCTGCGTTTCAATAAATGGCAGAGCGGTTAATGAACCACCACCAAGTTCGTCATTCAGTTTAGCTGCACGTTCGAGCAAACGGGAATGCAGATAGAAAACGTCACCTGGGTAAGCTTCCCGACCCGGAGGACGACGAAGCAGCAAGGAAAGTTCACGGTATGCAGATGCTTGTTTAGTCAAGTCATCATACACTACGAGCACATGCTCACCTTTGTACATAAAGTACTCACCCATTGCACAACCAGCATAAGGAGCTATGTAGAGAAGTGGTGAAGGCTCAGAAGCAGATGCAGTTACAACCGTTGTATACTCCATTGCACCATTACGGCGAAGTGTTTCAACTACTTGTGCAACGGTGGATTGTTTTTGTCCAATAGCAACGTAGATACATTTCATTCCGCTGCCTTTTTGGTTAAGGATCGCATCAATCGCAATCGCTGTTTTACCTGTTTGACGGTCACCGATGATAAGCTCACGTTGTCCGCGGCCGATCGGTACCATTGCGTCAATCGCTTTAATTCCTGTTTGCATTGGCTCATGAACCGATTTACGGGCCATAACGCCAGGTGCCTGGTTCTCTACCGGGCGGAATTCATCTGTTGCAAGCGGACCCTTGCCATCAACGGGTTGTCCCATTGCATTAACGACACGGCCGATCAAAGCTTCCCCTACCGGAACTTGCATGATTTGTCCTGTACGTTTTACTTGGTCTCCTTCACGAATGTCTGTGTAAGGTCCCATGATAACGATACCTACGTTGCTTTCTTCAACGTTAAGCGCTAGGCCCAAAACGCCTGTAGAAAACTCTACGAGCTCACCGGACATTACGTTCTCGAGTCCATAAACACGGGCAATCCCGTCACCGACTTCGATTACAGAACCAACTTCGCTGACTTCGATGTCCGTTTTGTATTGTTCGATCTGATTTTTAATGATAGTACTAATTTCTTCAGGTCTGATACTCAAGCGTCCTCACCCCTCACTACTTTACTCGTCTTGTAAAAGACTGTTCTAGACGTTTCAGCTGGCCTGCCAGACTTCCGTCATAAATTGTATCGCCGATGGCAACTTTAAGTCCGCCAATCAAGCTTTTATCAATCACATTTTCAATGCGAACTTGTTTACCAACTCGAGTACTAAAATCTTTCGCAACTGCATCTTTCTCTTCCTGGCTAAGCTCATATGTCGAATACACACGCGCATTAACCATTCCAAGTGAATCTGATTCGAATTTAACATAACTTTCCACGACGGATTCCAGTACATGGATTCGGTTACGTTCGATAAGCAGTTTAATTGTATTTAAGACTGGCTCAGATACTTTGCCTTGCAGACTGCTGTCTACAACACTCAGTTTCGAAGCAACACTGACGTTTGGAGAAGAGATAAATTTAACGATGTCGCGATCTCCTGTAATAGAGGTTGCAACCGCGTGAAGCTCGGCTTCGACTTCCAGTACGGATTGATTTTTGATCGCCACTTCAAACAACGCTTTTGCATATCTCTTGGCGACTACCGAATCCCTACTCATGGTCTGCCTCCTACTTCATTCAGATACTTTTCAACAAGCTCTTCCTGAACGTTGTCTTGCTTAACTTCTTTATCCAAAATCTTAGATGCGATCTGTACAGATACCGCTCCAAGTTCACTGCGGAGGGATTCAACCGCTTTATTCTTCTCACTCTCAATCGCACGAACAGCTTCCAGTTTCAGACGCTCTGCTTCTTGTTTTGCTTCATTCAGCATTTGCTCTGTTTGGTTTACACTAGTTTTGCGAGATTGTTCAATAATACTTTGAGCTTCATTACGCGCTTCTTGCAAAGCTGCTTTTTGCTCTTCTACATATTGGGTAGCCTGTTCACGAGTTTGTTTTGCTTCATTAAGCTGGGAAGCAACTAACTCACGACGCTGCTCCATAATAGCGAACAATTTGTTAAATGCATACTTGGACAAAAGCCAATAAAGGATCAAGAACGCAACAATGGTAATAGCAATGTTTTCCCATAAAATGTGCACTCACGTCACTCCTTTCCGTTCATTCCTGTATCGTAACAAAAACGAAGGCGCGGATGGCATCGCCCTCCCCGCCAAACCGTTACTTCTGATATTATGAAAACATAATCAAGAACGCGATTACTGTAGCTGCCAAAGGAATAACCTCTACGATACCTACACCGATAAACATTGTTGTTTGCAATTGTCCACGAGCTTCTGGTTGACGAGCGATGGACTCCACTGTTCTACTTACGATCATACCGTTACCAAGACCTGCACCAAGGGCACCCAGACCTACTGCGATAGCTGCTGCTAACATTTCCATTTTTGAATTTCCTCCTCAAAATATATATACAATTTTTGGTTAAACTTACGAATATAATAATCTCCTTGCTGGCTTACAAACCGCTCCGGAGTTACTATTGTTGCCAGTTAAAACTAGTGTTCTTCGTGAATTGTCGTTTGTGCGATATACACCATCGACAAGATTGTGAAGATGAAGGCCTGCAAAGCACCAACGAAAATACTAAATCCTTGCCATGCCATCATGGCCGGAACACCAACCCATCCAATTTTTAGAATGGTGGAGATGAGGATTTCACCTGCAAAGATGTTGGCAAACAAACGAATCGCAAGAGCGATCGGCTTCGCCAAGTTCTCAATAATGTTAAGTGGCAGGAAGATCGGGAACGGTTCGATGTAGTGTTTCAGGTAATGCTTACGGTTGTATCTCAGTCCAAGATAGTTCATTAGAATGAAGATAATAATCGCAAGCCCTGCAGTGATCGAAATATCTGCCGTCGGAGATTTCCACCAAAGAATTTCTGCGTGGTGTTCACCACCAAGTCCTCTAGTCGCTTCAATTACGTGTCCAAACACACTTGCTTGTTCCGTGTGCTCTGAGATCACCGAGAACGGTAACCCAAGCAAGTTGGCTACGAAAATAAACAGAATCAGTGTTAACCCCAAAGTTATGTAATGCTTACCTTTACTTAACGGCATGGCACTTGCAATGAGATTCTGAACGAATTCAACGACCCATTCCATGAAATTCTGTACTTTAGAAGGATTCTCCACAGATAGATTCCGAACACACAAACGAACGAGTAAGAACACGATTAACACCGTCACTGTGAGCATTAATACAGCGGAAAGGTCAATGTTCAATCCTCCGAGTTTGATAATCGGTGAGTCATGCATATTGATTTATTCACCCCTTTCCCATAATAATGTCATTTGCCTTCTTTAGCGTTCACAAAAATACTTACGGGAACCGCCAAAACCTGTACTAAGAAAAGTCCTATCACAGTAAAACTTATAGATATCTGATCAAACTTCACAGCCAGCATGATCGCCAGAAGAGAGATACTTAACCGTGACAAAAAGCCAAAATTCACTCGTTTGCCTCCGCTTGTTGCTGCACTCTCTGAAACTTGATGAATTTTGATATGCAGATATCTAAAGTTAAACAACCCTGCTGCAAGACCAATAATAAGGCCTAAAAACAAAGGACGTTGTTCAGGGAATATCACCCATAAGAGAAGGGATCCCGATAAAAGGAAAAACGTTGCCCTTGTAACAGCATTTACAATGGAAGACAAATCATTCATTTTGTTCCCCCAAAAACTTCTTAATAAAAACGGCAATATTCAGAACACCTAGAACAAGACCTGATAGACAGCCAATAGCAATCCAGAAACTCGGTCCATCCACAGCATTCATGAGCCACTTTCCTATAAAGTATCCGATCGTTATGTAAGCAGCCAGCAGGATGCCTGAACCACCGATACTCAAAGCAATCAACCACGGTTTATCCTGATTCATTTAGACACAACCCATCCCTAGAAAGCGCTGTATATGGAAAATGAGTTAATAATTCTTTTCCCGCGGAGATCGAGAGAAAAAGATGAAAAATGTGTCAAGTTTGTCCAATCCCAATTATCTTACTGAATGGTTAAAGCGTTTGTCAATCGGTAGAACAACCTGTTCTGGCTGTAAGAAACGTTGAAAAATCCTGAAAGAAAATCAGAAAATCTTTCAAACCCTTATAAACCGTACAGTTTAACTGTACACTCTACTGTCTACACTAGATATTAAAAGGTTGAATTATTTTTTGAACTTTCTGTGAAAAGTCTCGGGACGCTCTTCTTTTTTACCGAAATAGTGCAAAATCGCACTGACAATACGCTCAGAAGCATGTCCATCTCCGTAAGGATTCGCTGCTTCGCTCATAGAAGCATACAGCTCTGAGTCTGTTAATAATGCTTTTGTTCTTGCATATACATTTTCCTCTTCTGTACCAACCAGTTCCAGTGTTCCTGCCTCAATCCCCTCTGGTCTTTCCGTTGTATCACGAAGAACAAGAACAGGCACTCCGAATGAAGGAGCTTCTTCCTGCATACCACCGGAATCCGTTAAGATTAGATGTGTGTGTGGATAAATGTTATGGAAATCCACTACATCCAGCGGATCAATCAGTTTAATACGCGGATGGTTTCCAAGCAGCTCATAAGCTGGTTCTTTAACGGCTGGGCTTGGATGTACAGGATACACAATGGCAATATCCTCGAATTCATCTGCAATGCGTTTTACCGCCTTAAATATATTTCGATGCGGTTCACCTTGTGATTCTCTGCGATGCGCCGTCATCAAAATCAATCTTTTTCCCTTAGCAAACTCCAGCACTGGGTGGTTGTAATCTTCGCGCACAGTATATTGAAACACATCAGTAACCGTATTGCCTGTGACAAATACACTTGATTCTGATTTATTTTCACGCAGTAAATTGCCTCCAGACATATCTGTTGGAGCAAAGTGTAAATCTGCCAAAACCCCTGTGAGTTGTCTATTCATTTCTTCTGGGTAAGGAGAGAGTTTATTCCACGTACGAAGACCCGCTTCTACATGACCTACCTTGATCTGCTGTAAGAAGGCCGCATAACTCGCCAGGAACGTAGTGAGGGTATCTCCATGAACCAGAACGATGTCAGGCTTCGCTTCCCGCAGAACGGGTTCAAGACCTTCCAGTACGCGAACGGTAACTTCATTCAGGGTCTGGCGCTCTTTCATGACATCCAGATCGTAATCCGGTGTAATGTTAAAAACTTCAAGTACTTGGTCCAGCATCTGACGATGCTGGGCCGTTACACATACAATGGATTCGATATCTTCGGAGTGACGTTCGAGCTCCAAAATGAGTGGAGCCATCTTAATTGCTTCAGGGCGCACTCCGAATACCGTCATTACTTTAATTTTAGACATTGCTCTAGAGCCCCTTTTCATCCCAATTTTCCTTATTTGGTGCCGTACAGTCTGTCTCCCGCGTCTCCAAGACCCGGAATGATGTAACCATGCTCATCCAAACGCTCGTCCATTGCCGCAACATAAATGTCGACGTCTGGGTGTGCCTCTTGAACTGCTTTCACACCTTCTGGCGCTGCAATCAGGTTCATCATCTTAATTTGAGTACAGCCGCGTTTCTTGAGTACGTTGATCGCTTCAATAGCAGATCCGCCCGTTGCCAGCATCGGGTCGATCACGATCAGTTCGCGCTCTGTTACGTCTGTTGGAAGCTTCGTATAGTATTCAACAGGCTGCAATGTTTCAGGATCACGGAATAATCCTACGTGTCCTACTTTTGCGGCCGGAATCAGTTTTACTACGCCATCAAGCATACCCAGCCCTGCACGAAGAATCGGAATAAGTCCGAGCATACGGCCCGAAATTACTTTCCCTTCTGTCTCTGCAACAGGAGTTTGTACTGTTATTGTTTCGAGTGGAATATCACGTGTAATTTCGTAAGCCATTAGAGTTGCTACTTCATCTACAAGTTCGCGAAAATCCTTAGTGTTCGTGCGCATGTCACGAATAATTGTCAATTTGTGTTGAATCAACGGGTGATCACATACCACCAATTTTCCCATTGTTTGTCCCTCCGGTAGTTTCATCTTCCATTATCAACTCCGGGCAGTTCCTGCTCACAGAAACAAAACCTGTCGATAAATCCTGTATATTATATCATTCCCTATCCTCAAATTACACTATAAACCGTGACAGCTTCCGGACATCAATAAAAAAAGACCGAAACTACAAAAAAAGCAGCTTCGGTCTATATGAAGTAAATAGCTTACCAAAGCTATTTACTATTATGGGTAAAAATACTCAATTTTAATACTTCAGGTCAGGATAAAGCGGAAATTTATCAGTAAGTGCCGTAACTTGAGCTTTTGCTTCTTCAAGAACAGCCGCATCTTTCGAGTTTTTCAGCGTCTTCGCGATAATCTTGCCAATCTCAACCATAGCCTCTTCATCCATACCGCGGGAAGTCGCTGCCGGGGTACCGATACGGATACCACTAGTTACAAAAGGACTCGTAGGATCAAATGGAATTGCATTTTTATTCACCGTAATACCGATGGAATCAAGGACATGTTCTGCCTCTTTTCCTGTAATATTAACACTGCGTGTATCAATAAGCATCAGATGGTTGTCTGTTCCGCCAGATACGATATTGAGACCTTCAGCGATCAGGGTTTCTGCCAATACTTGAGCATTCTTCACCACGTTCTGAGCATATGTTTTAAATGATGGCTGCAACGCCTCACCCAAAGCTACAGCTTTTGCTGCGATTACATGCATCAAAGGACCGCCTTGTGAACCAGGGAATACGGCTTTATCAATCGCTGTTGCCCATGCTTTCGTTGTCAGAATCATACCACCGCGCGGTCCGCGAAGCGTTTTGTGTGTAGTTGTCGTAACAAAGTGTGCATGCGGAACTGGATTTGGATGAAGACCAGCTGCTACTAGACCAGCAATGTGAGCCATATCTACCATGAATAGCGCACCCACATCGTGTGCAATTTTAGCAATCGCTTCAAAATCAATCGTACGCGGATAAGCACTCGCACCTGCCACAATCATCTTAGGACGATGTTTAAACGCCGCTTTGCGGAGATCATCATAATCAATACGGAACGTGTCTTCTTGTACACCGTAAGAAACAAAGTTATACAAAAGACCGGAAGCATTCACCGGGCTGCCGTGCGTTAAATGACCGCCATGTGCCAGGTTCATACCAAGAACAGTATCGCCTGGTTTCAGTGCTGCAAGATAAACCGCCATGTTTGCTTGTGCACCAGAGTGAGGCTGAACATTGACATGTTCTGCTCCGAACAATTCTTTTGCACGATCGCGAGCGATATCTTCTACGATATCCACATGTTCACAACCGCCATAATAGCGTTTGCCTGGGTATCCTTCTGCATATTTGTTCGTAAGAACAGAACCCATTGCTTCCATAACCGCTTCAGATACGATATTCTCGGATGCAATTAATTCGATGTTATTTTGCTGACGTTTCAGTTCCAAATTCATAGCTTCCAGTACAGCAGGGTCACTTTTACGCAATTGTTCCATAATGATAATTCCTCCTAAGAAATAAAATAATATGAAAAAAAGTTAATCACATGTTGAGGTATTACTTGATGTCTCCATCTGATACACTGCGCGCTGACCCCCGATAAGTTTCGGTCTTGTTATCGCTGTTGTCACACGAGCCTCGCCAATATACCGTCTTTTGGTACGATAGGGTACGGCCACTCTGCGAAGGTGCATTCCTATAAGGGTCTCTCCAATATCCATTCCTGCATGGGCTTCGATCGTCTCTGCCAGGCACGGGTCTGTCATAGAGCGATAAGCTGCTGCTGCCATAGAACCGCCGGCGGTGGGAATGGGTACCGCAGAAACCTCGGTCAGACCTAAGCGTTCGAGTAAATGCCTTTCCATGACGAGTGCACGGTTAAGATGCTCACAACACTGAAACACAACTTCAAAACCAAAAGATTCCTTTACCTCGTTGATCCCATTAAGTAAGGACTCAGCAATTTCTAAAGCACCGCCTGTACCAATATGTTTGCCGGCTACTTCGCTTGTGCTCGTTCCGACAACAACGACTTTTCCAGGGCCTAAATCTCCAGCTTCCGCAAGTTCTCTTAGAATCTCTGCCGTATGCTGGACAAGTTCATGCCATTCTGAAGCAGACTTCTGTTGTTCCACTGGCTTTCATCCTTCCCTTCTATGACGAGCAATACTCAAAAGGTTAGGGCATAACTCAAGTGAACAAACACCAATGATATGTTCGCCTTGCCGCCCTTTTTCATTTATTATAACGAAAAAAATGACGAAAGACGAAAAAAGAGCAGTCTGCACGTATAGATACGCACAGAAATGCTCTTTTGCCCAGGCGACCGGCCGATATTTCCAGTGCTCCATCGTGGTTTAATCCACACTTGTCGCCAGTTACACTGGAATCTATTTTTACATTCCATCTCATCATAGAACATCAGATGGCAGAAATCAACCATTTATGATTGCTTACTGTAAACTTTTTATATTGTATATCACAGCTTATCCAGAAGTCGCTCTATTGCTAAACGAATTTCTGCGGCGGTGACATCGTAATCTTCTTTACTGCCGCCAAACGGATCCGATATATCAAAACTTGGGATACGCTGGTGGATTTCAATCATTCGCTGACGTTCTGCTGCTTCAATCTCTTGACCAAGTGACAGCTTTATTTCCAGCTCTGCATACAAGCGGTCTCTCTCTTTAAGATCTTCAAGGACCTGTACATCATCCTCCGTATATTCCTTCAGCGTGTAGATTCGGTCTGCTGCATTCGGGAAGAAGTGAAGCACATGCTGCTTATGAGAACCGGTTAATGTCAAAATAAGATCTGCCCACTCTACGTGTTCCGAGGTAAGTGAGGAAGATGTAATCGAGTCATGGATATCGTGATCCTGAAGCACCGCTTTGGCATGACGAGAAATCATACTCCCTTCTGTTGCAGCAACACCAGCGGACCTAACCTCTAGATCAACACCTCGTTCTGCTGCGGCTTTACGGAGTAAACCTTCTGCCATCGGACTTCGGCATGTATTGCCTGTACAAACAAATAAAATATGTTTCATATTCTTCACCTCCATCAGGGCCTGTAAAGCCAGTATCAATCTTTCCCCATCCGCAGGAGATCATTTCTATTGTAAATTGCTTTTACCTAATACGCAAAATCACTCAGCAAACTGCCTAATACTAGAGAATAAACAAGAGACCAAAGGCAAGTAAAATCGCCCCTCCTACTGCCTCTCCATATTCACCCAAGTTGCGATTTACCCTTCTGCCAATCAGCAGTCCCACAACCGACATGAGAAACCCGCACAGTCCAAAAGCAAATAACGTCAGCCATAAATCCGTGCGGAACATACCAAGAGTCACCCCTACAGAAAAGGAGTCAATACTCACACTAAAAGCAAACATGAGTGTACCCGTAAACGTACGGTGATCCATGAAGCTGGTCTCTCCTGAACGAAATGCATTAAAAATCATATGAGCTCCCAGCAAAAGTAACAGTCCCCCGGCTACATACGAGGTAACTTGTCCAAGCAAGGAACTAAAATACTCACCTGCATAAAATCCAACGAGCGGCATGAGGACATGAAATATTGCAATTAAAATACTCATACGAAGTACATGCAATAATCGAATTCCTTTCATACCAATCCCTATTCCTAGAGAAAATGCATCCAAACCCAGGGCTACCGCCATTATCAGAATGGTAATTAGCTGGCCCCACTGCGCAGAAGCCTCCAGCATTGTTCATACCCCCATGTACACAGCATTCTTGTACACCTTATGCGGACAAGAATGAAAACATGACGAGTATGTTTATTCAGCTACATGGATGATCTGATGACCGGCTGCTTTCAGCAGACGGTTCATGATTGCATCCCCGAGGCCATCCCGGGGACACGCCTCGGCGTAAAGTACCGAGGCGCCGATCTCGTCACAGCTGCGCAGCGCAGCGTATAGACGGTGAGCTCCCTCGGCAAGCCGCTCCAGGCTGCCGAGAGAATAGACAGCGTCTGCGCGGTACAGATGCAGGTGCTCGCTGAAGGCTAGCACCGCAGTTCGTTCTCCGCGCGCAGCCGCCGCTGAGAGCGCACCATTCACATATGCGGCTACCGCACCCGGTGCGCCTTGCACTACACGAAGCTCTCCCTTAGGAGCGTAGTGCGTGTATTTCATTCCTGGCGAGCGAGGTGCAGGCGAGGAAGCATCGGTCTTGACTGAATCTACGGAGAGGCCTGGGTCGAGACGTACCTCGGAAGCTACCTCAGCAAGCTGTTCAGCTGTAATGCCGCCAGGTCTAAGGATCGTCACGGTTCCGTCATCATGAGCCTCCACTACAGTAGATTCCACCCCTACTCCTGTAGGTCCGCCATCTACAATTCCAGCAATTCGGCCCATAAGATCTTCTCTCACATGAGAAGCGGTCGTCGGACTTGGACGTCCTGAACGATTTGCGCTTGGTGCGGCGACCGGGCAATCCGCAGCGGCAATCAGTTCAAGGGCGACCGGATGATCCGGCATACGCACACCAACGGTAGTGAGCCCTGCTGAGACTTTCTCGGACAAGCTATTTGGTTTTAGCGGAAGGATTAAGGTAAGCGGTCCAGGCCAAAATGTATCCATTAATCTGCTGGACAATTCATTAACCGGTTCCGTAAATCCGTCCAGCTGTGCTCTACTTGCAACATGAACAATAAGCGGGTTATCCGAAGGTCTGCCTTTTGCAGCAAAAACAGACTCTACTGCTGCCGTATTTCTGGCATCTGCACCAAGTCCATATACCGTTTCCGTGGGAAACGCAACAATGGAACCGTCTTGAAGCAAGGCTGCCGCTTCCTTCAAGTGTTCCATTGTCTCCTCTTTATTCGTATCCCCTGTCACATCCCAGATGTGAGTCACCATGTCTGATCTCATCTCCGTAGTAACGTCCGCTATATTCTCTATCGAATTCTTCTCATTACACATGTTGTTATCATCCAGTCTCATATATTAATTATCGTACATTATATCACAATTCATGCATTCTTCGGGCGGAGTGCAAATTCGAATATACTATGCCACGATACCCCCTACAAAATCCCAAGCTTTAACCAATATATCCCATAGGAAAAATCGGACTTCAGGCTCAGTAGTGCCCTCACTTTCTGATCCCTGCCCCGCTTGTTCATTACTTGCCGTCACATTCTTCTCGGCAACATCTCCATTTTTACCACCAACGAAGCATAACGGAGGAAATAACACGCACCACCAGTTCTGTCCTTCCCCTTTACCAAGGGTAACTCGAACAGCTTCATAGTCTCCTGCAGGATAGATTAGTTTGCCATACATCTTTGTCGGAAAAGGTACCGTTGCAAGTTCTACATTATAATCGTAAGTCAGCCCGCGGTTCTTAAGTTCTTGTCCAACCAGTTTATTCAGCTCGGGCAAATGTCCGCGAACCATGGTTCTAGCTTCTTCTAAACTATGCGGGTCAGCCAGTGCCGGCACCCACTCATTCATCTGTTCAACAACAGCATCCCGAATCTCTCTTTTGACCAACTGATCATGAGGCATATCTGAATTTGCTAGAATCCGTAACCGGATTGAATCATGCGGAATGACAGCTTGATGTATGGCTGCATCTGATTTTTGACCTTCCCAGCTCATCATCACAATCATCATACACACCACAATCATGAAAAACTGTTTTATACTCTTCCGCATGTTCTTCTCCCCCTCGAACTCTTCATGTCTATCAGTATGTCCGCGAGCTGGTAGAGTTAAACCTAGCAAAATTTATTTTTATGACGGATTGTCAATCCAAGTGCGACACTTCTTCTTCAAATGATTCGTGAGCAGTTTTCCATCCCAAACATTTCCTTGGTCTGTTGTTAATAAGTTGGAGGGCGTGTTCTAATTCTTCCTCGGTCACCTTTGCAAAGTCCTTTCCTTTTGGGAAGAACTCTCGAAGGAGCCCGTTTCCATTCTCATTGGAGCCTCGTTGCCATGAGGAATAAGGATCTGCAAAATATACCGTCATACCGTGTGACTCTTCCAATTCACGAAAGCACGCGAACTCTTTACCACGGTCTACGGTAGCTGTCTGGAAGGTTTGGGCAGGGTACTGTGCAGCAACTACACCAATAGCAATTTCCATTGATAATGAAGTGCGATCTGGCATTTTAATAGCAGTGTATAGCCTTGTTTTTCGCTCGATACATGTAGCGACACAAGCCTTACTTTTTCCTCGGCTGGAGACGACCGTGTCCAGTTCCCAGTGTCCAAAGGTTTCACGGGAACGAATCTCTTTAGGCCGTTGTTTGATAGAAGTGCCTACGAGGAAGCGACCTCGTTTTTCTTGGGGTTTTTGTCTTTTTCCTTTGTGTCTTAACTGCTGAACGGTGTTACGAATCATACGTCCTTGATAAAGCCAGCGATAGATCGTTTTGAACGAAACCATGGGCTCTCCTTTCAGTCTATAACGCATAGAGATTTGCTCAGGAGACCAGGTTTCGTGAAGTCGCTGTTCAATTTCTTTTCCGAGTGTCTCCGTCCATTTTTCTCTAGGTTTCTGAGCTTGGCGAAGATGCTTATAACGATGCTCTGATGCTACCGCTTGATAACCATTTAGGCTTTGATTTTTCCTCAGTTCCCGGCTGATCGTGGAATGATGACGATCCAATTCGCGAGCAATGGCTCGGGCGGACAGCCCCAGTTGATGTAATACTTCTAGTTTACTGCGTTCAATTATGCTAAGATGTGTGTAGCTCATGGCGGATTCTCCTTGTAGGTGTTGTGTGGTAACTCCATTCTACACGAATCCGGCCATGGGCCATTTTTAATTTTGAACTAGGTGTCGCACTTCATATTACAATCCGTCTTATTAAAAAAACTCATAGTTTCATAGAATGGGCTTAGACTGTAAAAAAGAAGCATCATCACGATCCTTTTCAAAAAGGAGAATATCCGTGATAATGCTTCATTTTATCCATGTAACATTGGGTTTAACATCGGATTTTTATTTAAAGGATACACTTTACGCCTTAGCTTGTTTACGACCAAAGATGCGTTTCTTGTTTGGACCGTTTGTTCCTGGAGCAAGAATATCATCATCAACTTCTTGTCCATGGACCTTGATGCTCATAATGAGTCCGATACTCGCCATATTAATGAGCAGTGAGGTCCCCCCGTAACTGATAAACGGCAGTGTAATCCCGGTCAGCGGCATAATTCCAATAAATGCACCTATATTCTCAAATACCTGGTACAAATACATCGCGACAACCCCGACAATGATATACGGCCCTGATCGCTCCTTAGATTCCAGGGCAATCAGGATCATCCTATGGATTAATATGAAATATAACAGTAACACGACCGAAGAACCTACAAATCCAAACTCTTCTGCAATTAGTACGAAAATGGAGTCAGAGTAGGTATAGGGAACGCGGCCGGATTGCACGGAAGTTCCCTGCATAAATCCTTTGCCTGTAATCCCGCCTGAACCAATCGCAAGTTTCGCATTATCTGTATGCCAGGAAGCTTTGGCAGTTGCCTTCTCAGGCACAAGCCATGGGTCAAGTCGTTCCACCCAGTGAGTACGTCCGAGCTTATCCAAATAATCATAGATGTTATCATGATATACCGTATAAAGTTTAATCCCGCCGCCCACGAGTACGGCAATAACGACAAATCCGATTAAGGCATGGGATGCTTTAATATTCCCGATCCAGAGCAGTCCGATTAAAATTACGACATAAGCCATCGCATTACCCAGGTCATTCTGAAGCATAACGAAGGCAAATGGAACAAAGGTCATGAGTCCAATCGGAACGACATCCCTCCAAAACTCCAGTTTCGCCTTACCTCTTTTGATAAGTACGGAAGCCAGGAAAATAACCAGGATCAGCTTAAATAACTCGGCTGGCTGAATGGAGATCGGACCGAGTTTGATCCAACCTGATGCATTATTAATATTTCCTCCAAAGAAATTAGCCGCCAGCAGAATAAGCAGCCCGAAGAAATAAATATAAAGTGCATATTTGACAAGAAGTCTGTAATCGAACAGTGTTATAGCAAACACGGCGCCAAATCCAAGTACATAGAAGGCAAGCATTTTAATATGATGTCCTTCGAGCTTTGGATCACCATGTGTAGCGCTATACAGACACATAACACTGATAATCATCAGCATGAAGATGATCATCAGTGTGGGTACATCCATCTTTTTAAACTTTTGCAGCATGAACCGTCCCCCTAAAGGCGAGACTGGGCATTAATCTAACCAGCCTTACATAATAATGAGCTTGTAACACGATAAGGGAGGTTTATAACCCCTATGTTTTCTATAATCTATACCGACATGAAACGACACTATCCTCTATTGTAATGGATGAAATCGTAAAAAGAAAATGTTCTACAGCTTACAATTTCGTCACCTTTGTATGAATGCCAATAACATGTCTTTCAATTCCTGCTAGATCGGACACGATCTCAATTTGTTCCCAGTGACCGGCCTGCCTTAACAGCTCTGCTACATCTTGCGCCTGCCCCTCTCCAAGCTCAAATCCAACCAGGGCAGGCGGCGCAGCAAGCAAATCCAGCTGCGTCATCATGATCCGGTACGGAGCCAGCCCGTCCGGTCCACCGTCAAGAGCGGTGCGCGGCTCATGCTCGCGCACTTCGCGCTGTAACCCGGCGATGTCTCCCGCCGGGATGTAAGGCGGGTTCGACACCAGGATGTCGAACCTCTCTCCCGCGAAGGGCGCAAGCAAATCGCCCTCGCGAAAAGACACAGCTGCGCCGTTTGCCGCTGCGTTCTTCGCGGCAACTTCCAGCGCATCAGCGCTAATGTCGCTGGCTGCAACGTCCCATTGCGGGCGCATTGTCTTTAGCGTCACCGCAATAGCGCCGCTGCCTGTTCCAATATCTATGACCCGCGGTGTTCCGCTTGGCCACAGTACATCGCCGTGCTTCATAATTGCCTCGACCAATAGCTCGGTCTCGGGTCTTGGAATGAGCACGGCTCTAGTTACTTCAAACTGCAGTCCGTAAAACTCCTGCTGTCCAATAATATATTGGACGGGTTCTCCGCGGCCTTTCCGATTCACAGCAACCGTGAAAGCTGTGATCTTCTCCGCCGGAAAAGGTTCCGGCTGTGCCATATAATAAGCAGCTCCTTCGAGGCCAAGCACATACATCAGCAAAAGCCGTGCATTGTTTTGCGGCTCCATTACGCCGCAATCCTCTAAAAAAGAGGAAGCCTTCACAAAGGCTTCCCGATTGCTGCTTCCCTGCGGTAAGTTAAATTCTTGCCGCATCAAGCATTATTCCCCTTTTTCCATTAGCTCTGCTTGTTGTGCAACCGTGAGAGCAGACAGAATGTCTTCAATATCACCGTTCATCACCTGATCGAGTCTATGCACGGTTAAACCGATACGGTGATCTGTTACACGGCTTTGCGGGAAATTATACGTACGAATCCGCTCACTGCGGTCTCCTGTTCCCACTTTACTCTTCCGTTCGCCGGAAATTTTCGCTTCTTCCTCTTGACGGATCACATCATAAATCCGCGTCCGAAGAACTTGCAATGCCTTCTCCTTGTTCGAGTTCTGGGATTTTCCATCCTGGCAAGTTGCTACAATTCCCGTAGGAACATGGGTAACACGAACCGCTGATTTGGTCGTATTAACCGACTGTCCGCCAGCACCGCTGGAGCAGAACGTATCTACACGAATATCTTTATCATGAATGACAATATCTAATTCTTCTGCTTCCGGCATTACCGCTACTGTAGAAGTAGAGGTATGAATCCGTCCGCCTGATTCTGTTGCAGGAATCCGCTGAACACGGTGAGCACCACTCTCATATTTCATTTTGCTGTAGGCACCGCGTCCGTTAATCATGAAGATTACCTCTTTAAATCCGCCGAGGTCATTCTCATTTACGTCCATCAGTTCCACTTTCCAGCCCTGAGATTCCGCATAACGTGTATACATCCGGTACAAATCAGCTGCAAATAGAGCCGCTTCATCTCCGCCAGCAGCACCGCGAATCTCGACAATAACGTTCTTATCATCATTCGGGTCTTTTGGCAGCAGAAGAATATGAATCTTATCTTCCAGCTCTTTCTGGCGCGTGCTCAGTTCATCAATTTCCATTTTGACCATTTCACGCATCTCATCGTCCAGTTTCTCGGCTTGCATCTGCTTAGCTGCTTCCAGTTCTTCCATAACGGTCTTGTATTCCATGTAAGCTTCATAAGCGGGCTGCAGATCGGACTGCTCTTTAGAGTAATCTCTCAGTTTCTTATTGTCACTGACTACATCCGGGTCACACAAAAGTTCGCTCAGTTTCTCATATCGATCAACCAATGCTTGTAAACGATCCAGCATAAGTAAAATCACCTCTCCATTTTCAATGTTTGTCTATATATGATGAAAGCTTCCAACTGTTGATATTCAAATGTATTGTGCCGTATTAATGATGATTTGTATCGCTACAATGTCATCCATCCTTTTAGTATAGAATAAACACTCGTCGCAGTTTACTCTGGCGACTCTTTATTATATCATACGGCAAAGCCCTTGAGAAGATACGGACTGGCGCCCAGAATCATACAGATCACTCCATGCTGAATTCATGAAGAAAGCCCCAGGCTCATCCCGCGAGGAGGAGTCTGAGGCTTCATGATCAGAAGCTATTTCGATACTATTTTATACATTAAAACGGAAGTGCATTACGTCGCCGTCTTGTACTACATATTCTTTCCCTTCAAGACGAAGCTGACCGCGTTCTTTCGCACCATTCATTGAACCTGCAGCCACTAGGTCATCGTATGACACTACTTCTGCACGGATAAATCCACGTTCAAAGTCCGTATGAATCACACCTGCAGCACCCGGTGCTTTGGTTCCTTTACGAATCGTCCATGCACGAACTTCTTGTACACCTGCTGTGAAGTAAGTGTACAGACCAAGTAAACGGTAAGCTGCTTTAATCAGACGGTTAAGACCAGACTCTGCAAGTCCGAGCTCTTCAAGGAACATTGCTTTGTCTTCGCCTTCAAGCTCAGCAATCTCAGACTCTACCTTCGCGCTGATTGGAACAACTTCTGCATTCTCATCGGCTGCAAATTCTTTTACTTTCAGTACATAAGGGTTAGTGTCTGCAGAAGAAACTTCATCTTCGCTAACGTTCGTTGCATAAAGAACCGGCTTCATTGTCAGCAAGTGCAGATCGCGAATAATCAACTGCTCATCATCTGTCAGCTCGATACTGCGAGCTGGTTTATCATCGTAAAGTACCGCTTTTACTTTCTCTAGAACTTCTACTTCTTGAGCATGCTGCTTATTGCCGCCCTTCATATTCTTACGCGCACGTTCAATTCGTTTCTCAACACTTTCAATGTCTGCAAGAATGAGTTCCAGGTTAATTGTCTGAATGTCGGAGATCGGATCTACTTTGCCATCCACATGGGTAACGTTCTCATCTTCAAAGCAGCGAACCACATGTACAATAGCATCCACTTCACGGATATGAGCAAGGAACTTGTTGCCCAGCCCTTCCCCTTTACTTGCACCGCGCACGAGCCCTGCGATATCCACAAATTCAAAAGCCGTTGGTACTGTTTTTTTCGGTACTACAAGTTCTGTCAATTTATCAAGACGCTCATCCGGAACTTCAACGATTCCCACGTTCGGATCAATGGTACAGAATGGGTAGTTGGCACTTTCTGCGCCCGCTTGTGTAATTGCGTTAAAAAGGGTTGATTTCCCTACGTTCGGTAACCCTACAATCCCTGCTTTCAAAGCCATTTATATAAACACTCCTCAAATGTATTTGGTGTATTTTACGATTTCCATCAAACAATCTTTCTAATTATATATGAGAACTAGAAGGGCTTCAAGGATATTGCCTATGGCAGCTTTCCCCTCTTCCTACTTTTCTTAAGTCACCATTCCACTGTGGTGAATTGGTTATGTATCTTTTTCCCTCATTGCTCAATAAGCTTAATAAGGAATTATAACAACTCTTTATATAGCGTAATACTTCTAGCATCATATCCCATTTTCTGATACAAATGCAAAGCCCGCTCATTATGCCCAAAGACATGCAGTCCCACGAAATCTACCCCGAGTTTTCTAGCCTCTTCTTCTAGAAGGAACATTGTCTTTGTACCATATCCTTGGTCCTGGTATTCATCCAGAATGGTAATGTCGTATAAGAATAATTCATTCTTATGATTTCTTCGATAGAGATTAAACCAGATAAATCCGATGACGGCAGGAGTGGGGAGAGCCATATCAATAACCCGGTAGAAATAAGCATTTTCCGTGGAGTACCCTTTTGGAAGAATTCTGCTCATATCCTCCAGTGCTCGACTTTCTGCATGTTCTGGAATCCAGGTACCTGCCTTGATCTTCGCTTTCATATAGGTCACAAGTGTAAACGCCATAAAGTCTTCATATTGTTCTTTATCCATTGCTACTAGTTCAAGCTGCATGGGAACACCGTCCTTACTTGATCGTTCTGATCAACCGTTTCGTACCTTGCAAATCCGTTGGACGTGGGGCGCCTACCCCGAACATCGCTGTTCGCAGTTCAAATTCTACTTGGTGAAGCCGCTGATGAAGAGCTTCTTCCGATTCGACAGCGGCTCCAAGGAGCGATCTTCCAAAACCAACAAGATCAGCACCGAGTGCAATCGCTTTGGCCGCATCTACACCGGAGGTGAGCCCGCCGCTTCCAATCACTGCTTTCCCAGGGTTCATCTGCCGTACTTCGGTTATACATTCAGCTGTAGAGATTCCCCAATCTACAAAGGCTTCTGCCGCTGCTTTTTTCATCATATCTTCATTTCTAAACTTTTCTACTTGAACCCAGCTTGTCCCGCCGGCCCCTGCAACGTCAACAAAAGAAACTCCCGCATCATAAAGTCTGGCTGCTGTCTCTCCATCGATTCCCCAGCCTACTTCTTTGACCCCGACAGGTACAGAGAGTTCCCCGCAGAGCTTTTCTATCTTCTTCAAAAGCCCGCTGAAGTTCGTGTTTCCTTCCGGCTGAAAAATTTCCTGCAGACCGTTTAAATGAAGCACAAGCATCGAAGCACCCGCGATATCAACCGCCCGCTGACATGCTTCTTTGCCAAACCCATAGTTCAGCTGAACGGCTCCAAGGTTCGCAATAATGGGAATCGTGGGCGCAAACTTTCTCATAGAGAAGGAGGCGGCCAGTTCTTCTTTTTCAACCGCTGCCCTTATGGAACCCACACCAAAAGCCCAGCCTCTTGCTTCAGCAACCGCTGCCAGGCGTTCATTAATCTTTCCTGTCGCCCCGCTTCCGCCTGTCATAGAACTGATAAGAAACGGTGTGCGGAGCTCTTGTCCGAGAAACATCGTATTCAGCTGAACATCAGCAAAATCAAGCTCAGGCAGTGCTGCATGCCGAAACCGGTAAGATTCAAATCCAGCAGTTATTCCCTGTGCATTCACGTCTTCGTTAAGACAGAGCCGGACATGTTCTATTTTCCGTTCGCCGGTCGGCACTTCAGGCAGCAAATGCTCGCCAACCCCCTGAAAATCTTGATCTTTATGTAATTGATTATCTCGTCCCGCTTCCCGCATATCCCGTCTCCTTTACCCATTCCATTTCAAGCTAGATAGAGCCATTATACCTTATAAATAAGGTTGCCGCCTTGTTTTACAGCACAGCTTGCTCCGCCTGTCTTTGTGTTTAC
The DNA here is from genome assembly GCF_030263935.1 of Paenibacillus polygoni. Taxonomy (NCBI): domain Bacteria; kingdom Bacillati; phylum Bacillota; class Bacilli; order Caryophanales; family Paenibacillaceae; genus Paenibacillus; species Paenibacillus polygoni. The sequence continues at coordinate 4,581,518 of NZ_CP127162.1, forward strand.
CCTATGTTTATCCTATGTTTATCCTATGTTTATCCTACACTTACCCTATGTTCACCTTATGTTACCTTGTGTTTGCTTAAATATGCCCTAACGAGCAATCTCCTCCGCCACGAGCCTTCCCGAGCGGGTGACAATAGGAGTTCCCCCTCCAGGATGTGTTGTCCCTCCTACAAACCACAATCCTTCTATATCTTTGGAACGATTGGACGGTCTTGTGAAGGTCTGCTTCGGATTGTTGGAAGAGATTCCATAGATACTGCCCCGGTAAGCAAGGGTATCACGCTGAATATCTTCTGGGGTGTAGTGACTCATCACATCAGCTCGTTCCAAACCTGTCACACCAAGCTCTGATAGCCGCCGGATCAGTTTATCCTGATAAGCAGACGACTCATGCTTCCAATTCCATTCCTTTGATACATAAGGTGCATTGGCAAGAATGAACAGGTTGCTGCCCCCTTCTGGAGCCATTCCCTGCTCTGAATACCCAGAGTAACAAAGATATAGCGTCGGATTTTCAGGAGCTCTCTTTTTACTAAAAATATCCGTGAATTCTGCTTCATAATGGTCTGGAAAAAAGACGGTATGATGAAGAAGTTTGTCATACTGCTGCTGTATGCCTGCAAGTGTGACAAACCCTGATAGGGAGGGCTCATACTGCTCAATCTTTCGATTGTTCATTGATGGGCGCTGTGATTCAGGAATCAGCAGCTGATGAATACGAAGTACATCCCCATTAGCAATAACAACGTCTGCTGTATATTCATCCCTGTCCGTCTCTACTCCAGTAACTTTGCTACGGTGTGTTTTAATTCTCTTCACTTCTTCTCCAGTCCGAAAGATAACCCCCTTCTCCCGCGCGAGCTTCTCCATTCCGGACACCAGGGAGTACGTACCTCCTTCCACGCCATATACCCCAAGTTCTGCTTCCACATGAGCGAGCATGGCGAAGATCGAAGGTGCTTCATAAGGCGAAGATCCAACGTAAGTTGCGTATCTGCCGAACATTTGGAGTGTATTTGGATGCGTGAAATAACGCTGAAGCAGTGTATTCAGCTTCGTCATGGGTCTGACACGCAGTAAACTTTTTAACATCGACACATTATATTTATCCTGGGGACGAATCATCAGCTGCCCAAGAAATTTCTGATTTGCTTCCCTATAAAGCGCTTTGGATTCATCCATAAAGGCATCGTAGTTTTGTGCGTCTTTTTCGCTGTATGCGGCAATCTGCTCTTTCATAAAGGCACGATCGCTAGACAGGTCTACCGTTTTCCCGTCAGCGAATACATTTCTTGTCCTTGGCTCGAGATCATACATTTTCACATAGTCTTCCATCTCTACACCAGCCAGTTCAAACACTTCCCGAAAAATATGGGGCATCGTAATGGTGCTCGGTCCTCGGTCAAAATAATAATCGCCAAGCTGAATACGCTGCAGTTTGCCGCCTGCATGTTGCTGCCGCTCAATGATCGTTACATCCTTGCCTAGTGTGGCAAGACGTATAGCCGAAGACAACCCGCCGAATCCAGCTCCAATAATAACTACCTTTTGTTTGTTCAATGATAGTGCCTCCCTTTCCACACATAACCTTTACCGGTCACAGCTCCAAGCCAGGATGAGATACCAATGGCAATGACAAAAAAAATGCTGACTGAGTGAAGTAAACTTAACCAGAATGGATGGCTTCCTGTAAGATCAGCCACTCTTTTCACTAGCATGCCAAGTAAAGTCCCGGTCGCTCCCAAGGCCGCTGCTTTAAAGTCGCCAGTAAATACTCCAATCAGAAAACTGATCGGCGGGAGAAGATAGAGAGCAGTATACATCACAAGAACCCCTGCTAACAGAAAACCGCTGCGCCCGAGGCCCTCGTACATATTTTTCTTATATCCGTTCCATACCTCGTCTGCATTCTGGTACATCCTCGTGCGGGTATGGCGATGAACATCAACGAGCGTAACCGGATGCCCTGCTTTTTTCACTGCACGGGCAAGCTGCATATCATCCAGCAAATCTGCCTTGATGGCTTCATGCCCTCCTGCTGCTTTATAGGTATCCCGGTGAATAAACATAAACGCACCGGTAGCCGCAACAAAACGGGGGTTCTGCGAACCTCTCACTAGCACAATAGGCAGATGACTGATAATCGTAAATTTCATCATAGGTACGACCAGTTTCTCAAGCCAAGTGGCTGTTATTTGGCGGGGGAACCCCGTAACAAGTCCCTTTTGCTGAGCTTGGCCGGTGGTGAGCACCGCGGTGAGTGCCGTTTTTTCTAATCTGACGTCGGCATCCATATACAGCCACCACTCTCCGGTTGCCTGCTGAGCAAGCTCATGGCATGCATAGGATTTGCCCATCCATCCTGAGGGAAGTTCCTTACCTTCCAGAATTCGCAGACGGTGATCTTTTGTCGCGAGTTGTTCTAGAATCTCACCGGTTTGATCTTCCGATCGGTCATCGAGAACAATGACCTCCAGCTGTATGCCCTCTGTATCCGCAGCCAGCACACTTTCCACACAATCTTTAATATGAATCTGTTCATTTCGCGCAGGAATTAGAACAGAGATCTTCGTCTTTGCGTCCCTATTGATGTGAGATAGGCGAGTGTCTTTCGAGCGTTCTGCGATGTGATCTGCAGTAGAATCTTTGTTATCATCCGGTACGCCAAGGAGTGGAAGCTTGGTCCGGTTCCAGAGAGAGAAGACCAGCTGAACAGCAAGAATACCGCAGAGGATCAGCAGCAGAGTGTGATAAAAACCCATGATTCATCCCCGCTTCCGTACAAATACATGATCAAAATGTTCGCTTGTGGAACGTCCTGATTTGGTTAGAGGTTGATATTGCTTGGGACGATTATCCTCAGCCTTCATTACCTCTACTTTTTGACTGTCTAGTTGTTCTACCATTACGGTCTCAAGCCTGCTCGTAATTAATCTGCTGTCCATCATTTCCCAATTGTCCAGCAGCGGAGGACCTGCCATCATCAGCGCTTCCGGCTTGTCCTGTCCATACATGCCGTGTACTAGAGTTACCGGTATGACAGCAGCATCCGGCACCCGTCTCAGCAAAACTCCGATCCCGCGCTGAAACGTAAGCGGACGCAGATCTTGATGCATGATTTTTCCCTGTGGATACATCCATACCCGTTTTCCCGCACGTAATAACTGCGTTGTATATTCAAAGGAAGCCTTCACATCAGAGGCAGACTCTTTTTTGATCGAAAAGGCTCCTAATTTGCGAAAAAAGGTAAACTTTTTGAGCTGTTTTTCTTCCATCATCACGTAATGATCATGGTTCGTAAGTTTACGAAAAGCATGATAAGCCAGCAGACCATCCCACCACGAACTGTGGTTCATAATATATAACATAGGTCTGCCCTCTACGAGCAAAGGGTCTAGATCACCGGTAAAACCGACATATCTAAACCGCCGCTCGAGCAAGTATTTTTGATGGTAATGAAAAAACATGTGATCAAAAAGCCGAGACTTGTTTGCGGGCAGCATACTGATGTCTCCCTTCAGCAAGCAAGATACCTATTGCAGCGATCAGGGCACTGCCATAGAGTCCGGCTTGAACGGCAAGTAATCCAAACAGCAATATAAACATTTGGTATAGAACTTTTGCTTTTCGCTGAACAACTGGATCATTCGGGATCGGCGGAATAAAGAGTGACAACAGGCCCCCCATAACAAACCAGCTTACAAAATTGGTCCACGGTACCCCGTAAAATCCACCCGCAGCTTCCCAGCTCCAGAATTCTCGCTGGTGGGCTACTGGATCAAGTACCAAGTCCATCATCAGTGCCCATGCCCCTGTTTTTATGGCTCTTATTCCTTTACTCTTCCAGCCGGCTCCTCCCCCGCTGAGAAGGGCTGAATTCCCAACCACAGCAATCCAAGCAAATCCAAGCGTAAAAGGAACAGCAAACAAATGAGGTCCAAATAAATAGGAATAATGATAGGATCCAAACGGCCAACCCGTATGGACCCCGACCCATTCTACCCCCATTCCTCCTGTCCAGATAACAACTGCCATCATCCAGAATCTTGGCTTCTTCCACCAACTGACTGACTGGTCGGACAGTGGGTTTTTCACGTCGTTACTAAAAATAAGATCAACAGCACATAGTGCATATAAAATAAGAAATATCCCATTTGAGAACGAGAGCGCATCGGGGACGCCGATCGTTAATAACAAAACCGCTCCAATACTGTACCAAATCCAGTAAATAAGCTGAACCATTAGGATACCGCTGCTTTCGGTCCTTCTCCTAATAGAGCAGGATATCTAGAAGCGACTTCTAAAAACAGTTGCATTTTCGTTTCATCATTTACGTAGGCCCGCTTTGTGAACACATCATACTCATTACTCTCCACTGCTTGTAAGATCGAGGCATAATAGGATGATGCAAGTTCAATAGCAAAGCCGCTTACTTGAGGATATGTTCCTATATCGGATAATCCGATTTCAAATAAGTGTAGTGCCCTCTTTCTTAATTCGGTAAGCAAAGATACAAATTTTTCATCTATAATTCCGTTATGAAAGTCTTCTTCTGTATATCCATGAGCTTTCATCATCTCTAGCGGAATATAGCGGCGACCTCTCCTTTGGTCTTCACCCACATCCCGAATGATATTTACAATCTGCATTGCTTTGCCTAGTGCAATCCCTGATTCCATGACCTTCATTCCGCTGTCATCACGAAGCACGGGGAGCAGCATTTCGCCAACTGTTCCTGCAACCAAATAGCAATAGTGTTCAAGCTCTTCTACCGTAGAATACTGAGTGAGAGTTAAGTCTGATAATTGTCCATCCATTTGTCTGAAAAATGGAGCTTTTGACAACATGGGAAACGTATCAAACAACCAGCGAAGTGCCGGCCATATAAAGTGACCCTCGGCTTTTTCAAGTGCCTGTAGTTGTTCCCTCAGCTCATGAATAGAATAAGGGGCCTTCTCTGGTTCATCTACACTGTCATCGATGATCCGGCAGAATGCATATATCACAAATACGGCTTCACGCCTGGGACTTGGTAAACCATAAAAAGCATGATAAAAAGAAGTCGAACCTTTCTTGATCATTTCCTCACAGCGTTCGAATATCATTTCGTTCATGATCTCAACTCCTTTATTAGTTGATTAACTGCCAGCTTCGCGCCCTGCATCACAATGGGTACGCCCCCGCCTGGATGAATCGAAGCGCCTGCCGCATACAAACCCTGGATATTCGGATAAGGTTTCGGCTGAGGACGATAAACTCCGGATTGAGTAAGTACCGGCGCGATGCCAAAGCTTCCTCCTCCATACAATCCATCCCGCTTGGCATCGTTTGGTGTACGTACTTTTTGCCAGCGGATATTCTCCCTGAGGGCAGGGAATGCTTTCTTTTCTGCCTCTTCAAGCACTTTCTCTACAAGCTTACCTGTTTCCTCCCCATGAGAGAATCTTTCAGCGTTCGGTACAGGTATTAAGAAATAGAGAACGCTATGACCTTCTGGTGCCGCAGATGCATCCGTATGAACCGGATTAAATACATAGAAGGAAGGATGTTCAGGTAGTCTATTCTTCTGAAATACTTCTTTCATGTTAGAGACAAAAGCGCTTGGAAGGAAAAACTGATGGGTCGTTGCTTCCTCAAACCTTTTTTCTACGCCTAAATATACTAGCAAACATCCAGAAGAGGCTTTGTAGGCACGTCTTTTTCGTCTGTGCTTCGGTGACAGAAGCTCTGTGATCTGCGGAAAATCACCATTAAATAGGGTAGCATCATAAGGAGCTGTTCGTTGTGAAGTCACGATCCCTTTGCAGCTTCCTTCTTCGATCATAAGCGACGTAACCTCTTCACCGAAATGAAAGATGACCCCTCGATTCTTTAGTTCCTCTTCCAGTATGGAAGCGAGAGAAGCATATCCGCCTTTGAGAATCCATACGCCATACTCATGTTCTGCATAAGGCAGCAAAGTATAAATACCGGGTGTCGACAGCGGTGACCCGCCGATGTATAAACTTTGCAAGGAATAAGCATCTTTCAGTTGATCACTATGAAAATAACGGCTCATCGCAGAACGCAGACTGGTATAAGCTCTCATCCGTTTTAAAAGGCCTGTCATCTCGCGAGTATAGAAATCTCTTTGCTTCGGAAAAGGCCGCTCAAGAATAGCACTTACCCCTCTTGGAAACAGGGGATCCATATCGGCCATAAACCGCTCAAACCCTTTACCTTCCCCTGGGAATACACGGTTGATCTCGTCTACCTGTTCTTCCCGGCTTGACCACTTATTCAGTACTCTTCCATCTTCAAAATAAAAACGATGCATTGGATCGCAGCGAATCAGCTCCACTTTAGAACGATCTACGCCGGCTTCTTCCAGAATACGCAGGAGCATATCCGGCAGTAAAACAATTGTCGGCCCCTGATCAATTCGATAAATCCCTTCTTCTTCGTAGGCAAGCCGGCCGCCTGTACGATGGGATTTTTCATAGATTGTCACTTGATATCCTTGATTCGTTAATAGCAGAGCGGCTGTCAGCCCGCCAATACCGGAGCCTACAATGGCAATCTGTTTCTTGTTCATGTGCATTGCCCTGCTTCCTTCCCTTTTTTAAAGAGGGGACTTGCAGTTTGCTTTTTTGCGTCATCCTCTTGAATTAGTCCTACAGATATTTTAGCCGATTCAAAAATAGTAGGCAGACCGCTGCCTGGATGGGTTCCGCCGCCGACAAGATAGACACCTTCTACTTCCTCAAACCGGTTATGCGGTCTTAAATACATCATCTGCCCAAGCTTATGTGAGAGATTAAAGAGCGCTCCATTATAAATATCCAGCTCTTGTTCCCACTGAAGCGGGGTGAAAAACATCTCTTCTTCGATGTAGTCGGATAAACCTGCAAGTTCGGGGATCTGTTCCAGACGATCCATCATTCTTTGCCGTATTTCAGCTCGCTGTCCATCCCAATCGATATCCGCTGTCGTATTTGGCGTTGGCATCAGCACATACAGGGATGACTTGCCTTCCGGCGCCAGAGTCGGGTCAAGTACAGACGGATTATGAACATAGATGGAAGGGTCTTCTGATAAAACTTTATGCATCGTCATCTCATCCACATTTTTACGATAATCCGCTGCAAAATGAACGGAATGATGAGCAAGGTCGATTTTCTTGTTCACGCCTAGATAAAGCATGGCACCAGAGCAGGAATACTTCATATCCTTGATTTTTTCAGGCGTGTATTTCTTCAGTACCCCAGGCTCAAACAGTTTGTTCATCGATGCAGCGAAGTCTCCATTTAGGACAACATGATCTGCCTTCACTTCTTCCCCGTTCTCAAGTAAAAGACCTTGCGCTCTGCCTTGCTCCACTTGAATCTTCTGCACAGCCGTACTTGTGTGGATCGTTCCTCCATACTCCCGAATGACATCGGCCATCGCTTGGAAGATCTGATTGACTCCGCCTTTCGGGTGATGTAATCCAAAATGATGTTCTATATAAGAAAGAATCGTAAACGTTCCTGGACAATCCCAAGCTGACATCCCTAAATATTTAGCCTGGAAAGTAAATCCCCACCGGAGCCGTTCATCTTGAAAATACCGAGAGAGTCTGCCGTAAACCGTATCTTGTAGGTGAAGATAAGGAAGTGCCTTGATCGCATCTTGTTTTATGTAATCAGATAACTTGCCAAAAGGCCTGCGCAGAAGCGGCTCTACCTTTTGGTATTTAACAGATTCAACCCGCATAAAATTTCTGTAGTTCTGTTCATCTCCCGGAAACACGCGTGCAATCTCTGCCGCTGTCTTCTCTTCATCACTGGAAGGTCTGAATACGGTATCCCCAAAATGGAGAGAATACAGTGGGTCGAGCTGCTGCATATCCACATAATCATATAAAGACCTGCCTACCTTCTGGAACATTTCTTCAAGCAGATGGGGCATCATCAAAAAGGTAGCTCCGCGGTCAAAACGATAGTCTCCAAGCTCTAGTCTCGCAGATCGTCCTCCAATCACCGCTTGTTTTTCATATATATCAACTTTATATCCTTGGCCGGCAAGCAGCATCCCTGCCGCCAACCCCCCAGGCCCAGCTCCAATGACAACAGCTTGTCTCTTGTTCTGATTATGGTTCATTGCAGACTCACCTTTCTATAATTACGGTTAGGATTAGCGGATATGATAGACAATATTCACAATCTTCCCAATATATTCATCCATAACGTTATACAAATATAATACAAATCATCGTAGATAAAGTAAAGTTAAGACAAACATTATACAAACTATTTACACTGACTTCTTCTTCAAACTGCGAAAACGGTCTTCCAAATAACAAAAAAGCACCCTCTTTTAAAGAAAAGAGCGTGCTAAATATGCTGCTTTATCGTGTTGTTTCACTATAGGCTATGCCTATCTTTTAGAAAAAAGATCTCGTGGATGGAATTTTGCCATATACGTTTCTGTAAACCAGTCTTGCCAATCGTGAGCACTTCCCGTCAGGATCCACTGCTTATACTTCGGTTTTTTTGCTTTTTCATACCCTTGTCCACCAAGTGCAAACTGTATATTTGGAGCATGTTTCCGAATCGTTGTTACCACATCATCCGCTGTTTTCGCCATCTCTTCATTCGTTACCGAAATACATACGAGATCAATCTTCTGATCCTTGAGAATGGGAAGCACTCCCTCGGTAGGTGTATTTGCACCTAGATAAAGTACCTCTGCTCCATTCTTTCGTAAGAATAAACTAAAGAGCATTAGACCGACCTGATGATGTTCTCCTTCTGGACACATGGCCAGCACTTTTGGTAAGTGAGGATAAATCGGGAATAAATGAAAGAACTGATAAAACCGCTGAGAGATCAGCTGTGTCATATAGTGTTCTTGAGCGACCGAAGCTCGTCCGTTCTCCCAGGCGTCTCCTACCCGAATCAGTATAGGCACCAGCACTTGATAAAACATGGCATCGTATCCGTACATCGTAAATCCAAAATCAATAAGGGCGTTGGCTCGTTCTCCCTGGAACTGAAACAAAGACTGGTAAATTTGATCTTCCATTTTTCGAAAGGCATCATCATTTCCAATCTGCGGCATCGGTTCTGCCAGTATTGCATCTGCTTTGTTTTGTTCATCCTTATGGGTTTTTAACAATCGTACCGCATGGGAAATGCTCATATGGTTAGAATCGACCTGCTCTTTGAGCCAGCGCAAATCCTCTACATTTTCTTCCGTATAGATTCGGTATCCGGAATCGGTTCGCAGGGGTTCCACCGCATGGTATCTGTTCTCCCACGCCCGCAGGGTTACGGCAGGAATACCCAACATTTCAGTAACCTGTTTAATTGAATACAAAAGGCATTCACTCACTCTCTTCTATCATCCGGTCCGTGACTTAAGGAGAAGTCTCCTTAAACATTCTACAAAAATAGTACATTCATTATACACAAACCAAAATTCACTGTCGATAACCCTTGCTCCTCTACTCTTGTATATAGGATAAGAGGACCATGCTTCAATAGTTGTATGTTGGTGTTAATAGTGTTCATACTGCCTGCTTACCTGCTTGTATAGGCCTGTATACATAGATCAACTAATTACTCGAAGGGATGTTTCTTATGAAAAAGCATTCTAAACATAGTCCAGTAATATCGCATTCCCCGTCCTCTTCTCCTATAAAATCAGCGATCCAAAAAAAGAGGCCGATAAAGAAATTCATCTTATGGTTTTTACTTGCTAATATCGTTTGGCTTACTGCCGTTGTCATCTATCAAATGAATAAACCTTTGCCTGAGGGTGTTGCTTTTGAAGGTCAGGTCCATCAATTAGCGGATGTTGACTTCATAACAGACCTTACCTACCCTTCCTCAGATGGAAAGATGGAACATGAACAGCAGATTATTAAACGCATGGAGAAGATTGTGAACGAAGCGCAGCAGTTCCTAGTCATTGATCTATTTTTATTTAACAATTATCAGCATACCGATCAGAAGTTTCCCGAAGCGAGTGAACGGTTCACGAACCTGCTTGTGAACAAAAAGGAAGAGAACCCGGAAATGGACATTGTCTTCATTACAGATGAAGTAAATACCAATTACAATTCTCATCCAAACGCACTGCTCGAGCGAATGAAGCAACATGGAATACGGGTTGTTATTACGGATGTGGATTCACTTCGCGACTCTACACCGCTGTATTCAGCAGTATGGCGCACTTATTTTCAGTGGTTTGGACAGTCCGGTAACGGATGGCTTCCCAATCTCATGGCAAGCGATGGTCCTGATGTTACATTGCGGTCCTATCTGAAACTCATGAATGTAAAAGCCAATCACCGAAAACTGGTAGCCAGTGAGAAAAACGCGATTGTGGCCTCGGCTAATGTACATGACCCTAGTATTTATCACTCTAATATTGCCTTCGAAGTGAGCGGAAATATCATAGGGGATCTGCTCAAAGCCGAACAGACGGTCCTTAATATTTCAGGCGGAGGAAAACTCCCGGCCTTTACTCCTTCTCAGGAAGAAGAGCAAGGTCCCATCCGTGTTCGTTACCTGACCGAAGGGAAAGTGGCAGAATACGCAGTTAATCTCATCAAAGAAGCGAAAAAAGGAGATACCCTATGGATGGGCATGTTCTATCTGGCGGACCGTGATATCAAATCAGCACTGCTTGACGCCGCTTCACGCGGAGCTGCGGTAAAACTGATTCTAGACCCGAATGAAAATGCGTTCGGTCAGAAAAAAATAGGGATACCAAATCGGCCCGTTGCCCAGGAACTCACAGATAACTCAGAGGGGAACATTGAAATCAGGTGGTACAATACCACTAAAGAACAGTACCATACAAAACTTCTGTATTTATCACGAAACAGCGGAACTCAGCTGATTTTGGGAGGATCAAGTAATTTTACTCCTCGGAATCTAAATAATTATAACCTGGAGAATGATCTTTATATGGAAGCTCCTGAAGACAGTAAACTTGTTACCCAGATGAATCAATACTTTGAGCGTTTGTGGACGAATGAAGATGCCAAGTTTACACTTGATCTAGCCGAATATAAAGATGATATCCCATTTTTTAAAGACATGTTATATAAACTGCAATACTCCCTTGGTTTCACTACGTTCTAACTCATCTTCACAAAAATAAGGCGATAACCCGCTGTGTATGTCACTTGTTCATATGTCTACAGTCTAGAACCCGCTGTGAAAGCGGGTTTTTGTTATGTTTATCCAGACGCTATGCCGGTCACTATGAGCTGAAAAGAAGGTTGACAACGGCATACCGTTGTGAAAAAATACATTAAACTAACGATCGTTAGGTAGGTGAGAGAAAATGAGTTCAACCTCTATTAAACAAGTGGCTCTAACCCAGTTCGCCCGTGAAGGGTATGAAGGAGCTTCGCTACGAAAAATCGCTGACGAAGTTGGCATTAAGAAGCCTTCTATCTATGCGCATTATAAAAACAAGGAGGATTTATTCCTTCATGTCGTACGCTATGTATTCGGGCTGGAACGCAGGAGAATCCTTACCTTTTTTCAGGAGCAAAAAAATCTTGGAACACCACTGGAGCTTAGACTGAGGGGATTACTCGACTGGATTCAAGAAGAATTTGAATCTCAGGATGCGGGCAGATTCCTACTCCGGATGTCTTATTTCCCCCCTCAAGCTTTATATAGGGAAGTCATGGATATTGTATATCCCTTCTTAGACGGGCTGGAGAGAACACTAGCCAAGTTTATTGCATCAGAGGCTTGGGACGGTGAGCTTTCTCAAGAAGAAGCCATGCAATTTGCCGTTGCCTATATGACACTAATTGACGGGGTATCTGTAGAGCTGCTCTACGGGGACTCGGCTCGTTATCAAAAGAGGGTTCAGGCGGCTTGGCCTATATTTTGGCAAGGAATTACACATCAATTCGAGAAAAAGGAGTCTACATCATGAATCGCTACTGGTTATTTGTTGTGCTCGGAGGGATCATAGAGATCCTATGGGTATCTGGTCTTAAGCACGCTTCCACCCCGCTGGAATGGATGGGAACTATACTATCCATTGCGGCTAGCTTCTGGCTTATCATTGAAGCATCTAGAAAACTTCCCGTCGGCACCGTATATGCCGTATTTACGGGGCTTGGTACAGCAGGAACTGTAATCACTGAAATGCTCCTGTTTGGGGAACCCTTCCGTATCACAAAAGTTTTGCTAATCGCGCTTTTGCTTGTGGGAGTGATTGGACTCAAGCTGGTTACGGATGAGTCTTCCAAGGCAGAGTCTTCGTCTTCACAAGGAGGTGCTGTCTAGATGGCATGGTTAGCAGTCGTTCTTGCAGGACTAAGTGAAATCCTTGGGGTCATTGGGATTAAGGGGCTCACGACAGGGAAAGGAAAAAAATATTTGCTGCTTATGGGGCTTAGTTTCCTCCTCAGTTTCTCTCTCCTTTCTTATGCTATGCAGTCCCTCTCCATGGGTACAGCTTACGCCGTGTGGACAGGGATTGGTACCGTAGGAAGTACCCTTGTTGGTATGTTCGTATTTGGTGAACCAAAAGAAGCAAAACGTTTACTATTCATTACCATGATTCTCTGTTCTGCTGTTGGACTGAAACTTATTGGCTGATCTTTCGTATCATAGTAAGGCACAAAAGCCAGAGTGAAAAGGAAGCCTTCTGCTGACTTTTCATTCTTGGCTTTTCTTTATACTCCCTCTGTTATCCTCGTTACCTTCCCCCCCTTACCTACAGCGTAAAGTTGTATCGCCCTCTTAATTAAGATATAATTTCCATGACTTCTTAGTCAAAATGAGAACCGTGGAGTTCTAGAGAGGGGTGATCTTGGATGATGAACTCAACCACGGATAAAAAGAAACATATTGTAGTCACGGCTCTAGGATTATTTTCTACCAAAGGAACTGCGGCAACCTCCATGCAAGAAATCGCAGAAATCTGCGGGATCTCTAAAGGAAGTCTGTATCTTCACTTCAAATCGAAAGAAGAACTGCAGCAGAGTGTGATTCACTACTGTATTCAGTCTATTTATGACAAAATAGTGCTTGTGGAGAGTGAACAGCACTTATCACCGAAAGAAATATTCTGCAGGCAGATCGAAATTTTGCTTGAAAATTTTTTGGAACTCAAAGAATTTTTTCTTGCTCAATTTCAAGATGCCATCAGTCAAGGTAACAGCGGCCTAACGCAGAAGAATTGCCCTGAAGATATGTTCAAACTCGTCTTAAAAAAATTCAATCAGAAAATGATCGATGTGTATGGACCGCAGATTCATCCTTATACTCTTGATATGGCGCTTCAAGTACAAAGTTTGATGGGTTCTTACATAAAAATTATGTTCTCAAAAATACTGCCTATATCCATTAAGCGAATGGCGGAATATCTCGTGGAAACGCTTGATGATCTGGCGGAAGCGAAACTGCGTCATGGCGGAGAGCCGTTTATTCCGCATGAACTATTGCTCCCCTGGATTGAAGAGGGAATCCCACAAAGCCCTGCTAAAAAACACCCTTTGCTATTACTGAAGGAAATGCGTCAACATATTGAAAAAAATGTAGAGTTGTCTGAGCTCGTTCGCTCCGAAGCACAGGAGTCCATTCTTGTACTGGAACATGAACTTACTGAAATGAAGCCTCGCCGCGTAATCCTCACGGGTATGCTTAGTAATTTAAGTACAGTGCCTGGGTTGGAAGAACAAGTCATACAATTAGAGCATTTGCTTGACACGTATTTATCTTGGCGCAAATAAATAAGCGCTATTATAAATAGATGAATATTTTTTGTGAATGAGAGAGGAGAAGAAACCTACGGATGAAAGGGATAATTAATTTCTCACTGAGAAACAAGCTGGCGATCTGGATTCTGACCATTATCTTGACCTTTGGCGGACTGTACAGCGGTTTGACCATGAAGCAAGAAACGATTCCAAATATCAACATTCCATTCCTAAACATCACTGCCATCTATCCAGGGGCAGCCCCGGAAGGTGTCGTTGAGGATGTAACCAAGCCCCTCGAAGAAACGCTTCGTAATGTAGATGGGATTAAGAGTATTACATCTACATCGATGGAGAATGTTTCTTCCGTCATGATTGAATTTGATTATGGCACAAATTTGGACAATGCGACGGCTGCAGTACGCGAAGTGCTAAACGATGTTCCACTTCCCGATGATGCTCAGAAGCCTACCATCTCCAAGTTCAGTATAAACTCTTTCCCGGTAGCTTCCGTAAGTCTATCTGGTAAAGATGGGGAGTCGCTCGAAGATTTGACTCGCCTTGCCGAGAATGAGATCGCACCTGCCTTTGAAGATGTAGATGGCGTAGCATCTGTTCAGGTATCCGGTCAATATACGAGAGAAGTCACTCTTACCTTCGACCAAAACAAAATGAATGATCTCGGATTAACCGAAGATACGGTACAACAAATCGTTCAAGCCTCTTCTTTACGTGTTCCTCTGGGTCTATTCACCATGGAAAACACAGAGAATGCGGTTGTTGTAGATGGTAACGTGATTGACGTAGAAGATTTGAAGAATCTGAAGATTCCTGTTGTTCCTTCTAATTCAGGTCAAGGCAGTGCTGCAGGCAATGCCGATGCGAATAGCGGTGCAGGAGCAGGCGATGGAGCGGGGCAAGAAGGCGCTCAGGCCTTGCCGAATGCGGGAGCTGCAGCACAAATGACAGGCATACCTACCGTTAAGCTTTCTGATATTGCTACTATTGAAGTCATCGGTAAAGCGGAGTCTATCTCTCGCACAAACGGTGCAGAATCGATCGGATTCTCTATCGTAAAAGCAAATGATGCCAACACCGTTGACGTTGTAAACGGAGTAAAAGAGGCTTCCGCTGAACTCGAAGAACTATACGATCATATTAATCTCGATATTCTTCTTGATCAGGGTCAACCTATTGAAGACTCCGTCCATACGATGTTATCCAAAGCCTTATTTGGCGCCATCTTTGCCGTACTTATCATTCTACTCTTCCTAAGAGACTGGAGATCGACGATTATTTCCGTGATTTCGATACCTCTTTCTCTATTGATTGCCTTAACCGTACTCTATCTAATGGATATTACGCTTAACGTAATGACACTCGGAGCAATGACGGTTGCGATTGGCCGGGTAGTCGATGACTCTATTGTTGTTATTGAAAATATTTATCGGCGTCTCTCTCTCCCAGGAGAGAAACTGAAAGGCAGAGAATTGATCGGTGCTGCTACGCGCGAAATGTTTGTACCGATTATGTCCTCCACCATTGTGACCATTGCGGTATTCCTTCCGCTGGCACTAGTTAGCGGTATGGTCGGTGAACTCTTTATGCCGTTCGCACTTACAATGGTCTTTGCACTTCTCGCTTCCCTTGTTGTAGCGATCACAATCGTACCTGCTATGGCTCACTCCCTCTTTAGAGGCGGGCTGAAAAACAAAAAGAACCATGAGCATAAACCAAGCCGACTGGCAGGCGGTTATACTCGAATATTGAATTGGTCACTGAATCATAAGCTCATCACAGTAGGGGCAGCAATCGTTCTGCTCGTGGGCAGCTTGTTCCTTACTCGCTTTATCGGCACCAGCTTCTTGCCAGAGCAAGGAACCAATTATACTCTGGTAACTTACAGCCCTGAACCAGGGGCAACACAAGAAACGGTAGAAAAACGAACGCAAAGCGTTGAGAAGTTCATTCTTGATGCAAGCGGTGTTGAAAGTATGCAGTACTCTGTTGGCGGCGGTAATCCGATGAGTATGGGTTCTTCCAACTCGGGTCTGTTCTATATCATCTTTAAAGATGGTGTCAAAGTTAATGAAGAAAGCGAGAAGCTGCTGACTGGACTCCAAGAACGTGTGCCTGAAGGTGAATGGTCAACACTCGATATGGCTGCTGGCGCTATGGGCGGCAGCACGCTGACGGTCAGCGTCTTCGGTGACAGTCTTGATCAAATCAAACCTGTTGCTGATGATATTTTAAAAGTGGTACAAGACGATACGGTAAACTTCGAAGATGCGGAATCTTCTCTAGCAGAAGGATATGAACAATATACCCTCGTAGCTGATCAAGAAAAACTCAGCTCTCTTGGACTTACAGCTGGGCAGCTCGTGATGACTCTTAGTCCAGAAAGAGAACGTCCGGTACTAACCGAAGTCGAAGTAGACGGTAAGTCTTATAAAGTCTACATTAAAACAGACAGTAAAGAATATGGAAGCATTGAAGCGATTGAAAAAGAAACGGTCACTTCGCCGCTTGGTATTGAGGTTCCTATTGGAGAAGTAGCAACCGTGGAAAAAGGAACCACTCCTGACTCCATCATGCGTATTGACGGTGATATGGTCGTGCAAGTAACGGCGAGCATCCTCGCTTCCGATGTCGGTTCTGCTTCATCTTCCATTGAAAAAGCGGTTGATACTATGGATTTACCTGAAGGGGTTCATGTTGAATTTGGCGGGGTAACCGAACAAATTAACGAGACCTTTACTCAGCTCGGTCTTGCTATGCTGGCTGCGATCGCAATCGTGTACTTCGTACTTGTCGTAACATTTGGCGGCGGACTTGCTCCATTTGCCATTCTGTTCTCCTTGCCGTTTACGGTGATTGGAGCCTTACTCGGTTTGCTTGTTACAGGGGAAACACTAAACGTATCCTCTTTGATGGGTGCGCTGATGTTGATCGGTATCGTTGTTACGAATGCAATTGTCCTTATCGACCGGGTTATTCATAAAGAAAACGAAGGCATGTCTACAAGAGACGCCTTGCTTGAAGCAGGTTCAACTCGTCTTCGTCCAATTCTCATGACAGCTTTGGCTACCATTGGAGCTCTTCTCCCGCTTGTCTTTGGATGGGAGAACAGTGCCGGTATTATTTCCAAAGGTCTTGGCGTTACGGTAATTGGCGGACTCATCAGTTCTACGCTGCTTACACTCGTTATTGTACCGATTGTGTACGAATTCTTAATGAGATTTAAGAAAAAACGGATTGAAGATTAGATGGATAACCTTCCATAGTGAGTGTTGTTAATTTGATCTATTTATAAAATGAAAGAGCACTGAATACCTCGGGTATTCAGTGCTCTTTTTTATGTTTAAGAAGAAGCATAGCGGAATCTTCAAGCCATCCTGTATGATGAAAGAATTCATATCCATTAAGGAGTTGCCTGCACTGATGATTACCACCGTTACCTTAAATGCTGCATTAGACAAAGTGTACACCCTGCCAGATTTTAAGCTGGATCAGGTGCACCGCCCTGAACATGCGATTACGGTCCCAGGCGGCAAAGGCATTAACGCTGCCCGGGTACTGCGCCTACTAGGAGCACCTGTAGGCGCTACGGGCATTGTTGCCGGACATACGGGCCGGCAAGTACTGGATGGGCTGCGCAGCGAAGGCATCGCAGCCGATTTTGTAGAAGCCGCGCACGGAGAAACGCGGCTGGCCATTACGGTGCTGGGTTCATCGCCCAGCACCCAGACCGAGCTCATCGAGGCGGGGCCGCCGGTCACCCGCGATGAGCTTGCGGCGCTGCGCCGCAAAGTAATGACCCTGGCGCGAAGCTCCGCCTGGGTCGTGTTCTCGGGCAGCCTGCCGCAAGGCTGCCCTGCTGGGCTGTACGCCGAGCTGATTGCTCTGGCGAAGGCGCAAGGTGCGCGCACCGCGCTTGATGCAAGCGGCGAGGCGCTCGCACAAGGGCTGCAAGGCGGGCCGGACCTAGTGAAGCCCAACGCAGAAGAGGCGGCCCGCTATGCCGGGGTTACCGCGCTCACCCCGGATACGGCTAAGATGGCTGCTACACAGCTAGTAAAAGCCGGTGCAAAGCTTGCCGTAATCTCTCTCGGCGCAGATGGTGCTGTAGCTGCGTCAGCAGATACTTTATACCGCGTAGAGGTTCCTGCCGTCTCTATCGTAAGCCCGCTCGGCAGCGGAGATGCGATGGTAGCAGGCATGGTTGCAGCTGCTCTGAAGCACCCCACTAATATTCAGGCAATTTTAAGGCAAGGTGCCGCATGCGGTACCTCAGCAGCGCTTCACCCAATGGCCGGTGTCCTGTCAATAGAAGATGTAACCAAACTGGAGCAGCAAATATCTGTTCAACAGGAATAAACAAAAGTCTCAATTTTGTTAATCTTTAGTTTATCCATAACTTTTCTTGCTTTGGTCTCGTTTATAAAAACGTAACGATGTCAATACACGAAAGGGTAGTGATTTCATTGATTAATCGAAAGAAGACGTGGCGTTCTCGGGCGCTGACTATATCACTTGCCGCCATTATGTCGTTTCCCATCGCAGCCAATATATCCATAGACAACGCTTCAGCAGCTGTTAAAAAATACCCGGTTATCTCGCAGCCCTTTAAGATTAAAGGGGAAAGTTCCCGCATTGGCACGATCAACAAAAGTGGATCAACGTACATTGCACTTCGGGATCTAAACACCGCGCTGGGATTAAAAACGAAATATGTCCCTTCTACCCAGCACGTTCAAGTAACGGGAAGAGAACGAACGATGGAAATGGGTCTTCAAAATAGTTCTTACGTTTTGAACGGGCAGCCCGTTTTAGGTCCTGAGGTTATTGTGCAAAGCGGTACGACGTATCTTCCTCTTCGTTTCTTGTCAGAGAGCTTCGGTTATGAGGTAACGTACGAAAATAAATCAAAGACCATCGGCCTGAAAGCCATATCAGAAAATGCACTTTCCATTACTGCAGAATCGATCGGAGCAGACGGTGAAGACAAATCTCTGCTTGTGTTCTATCCTGTTCTGTCTGGGTATAAAGATGCCGAGGTACAGCAAAAGATCAACAAGTTTCTGAAAAAAGAAGCCGACCGGTTCGTTTCAGCTGGATCAAAACAAATGGACCCTGTCGTTAAAGAAAACAACGCTCAGTTGGCTAAAGATCCAAAGGCTTCAATCCGGCGTCCGAGCTTCGATGGACGATTTACCGTCACACATAACGAAAAGGGACTGCTAAGTCTCTACGCTGATTACTCCGTCTACTTAGGAGGGGCACACAGTGATACCGCTCGCGAAGCGTATACCTTTGACCTCTCGACAGGCGACCTGCTTACATTGAAAGAGGCCGTAGGCGGCGGGTCGGATTATGTTACGATCATCAATCAGCAAATAAAGAAACAAATTGCGGATCGCAAACTAACTCTAATCGCACCGTTTAAGACAATTGAACCAGATCGTGATTTTTTCCTAAGCCATGACGGGGTTGTTATCTACTTCACGCAATACGAATACACTTCCTTTGCGGAAGGGATGCCGAAGTTTGTTATTCCCTATTCTGCCTTTACAAAACGCTGAGGCATTAGAGGAAAAACCTTGATTTATCTGTAGTTTTTCAAACTAGCAGCCTTCAAAATTCAAATCCCTATACTTGCCAACACAAAAAAAGGTCCCTTAGGGGGGCCTTTTTTTTGCGTATATAGTGTGGACCCGCTTGCTTTCACATAACCTGAAGTCTAGAATAAACAAGAAACTATATGTATGCGCATGAAAGTAAAGAGCGAAAAACACTGCGTTGCTTAATCCATATAGGTGTAATAATAGTAAGAATCTATTAACGGAGGGATTATCTATGACCATTACTCACTTACAAGATACAGTAACCCTTAACAACGGTGTGAAAATGCCTCAGCTCGGTCTTGGGGTATGGAAAGCGAAAGACGGAGAAGAAACTTACGCTGCCGTTAAACATGCAATTCAGCACGGATATCGTGCAATTGATACAGCTGCTGCCTACAAGAATGAAGAAAGTGTCGGAAAAGCAATTAAAGATTCCGGTGTACCTCGCGAGGAACTTTTCATTACAACCAAAGTATGGAACGCAGATCATGGATATGATGCTACCATTCGTGCTTTTGAAACCAGTTTAGAAAAGCTCGGTCTTGAATATCTCGATCTATATTTGATCCACTGGCCGGTAAAAGATAAATATAAAGATACATGGAAAGCACTCGAACACCTATACAGCGAGGGTAAAGTTCGGGCAATCGGGGTATGTAATTTCAATATTCATCATCTGGAAGATCTGCTGGCCGAAGCCAAAACGGTTCCTGCGGTCAATCAGTCCGAATTCCACCCGTATCTTACACAAGAACCACTCCGTGAATTCTGCAAGTCCAAAGGAATTCATTTCGAAGGCTGGTCACCCCTTGGTAATGGCAAACTATTAGACAATGCTCTGATTCAGGAGATTGCAAAAAAATATAACAAAACAGCAGCTCAAGTTATCCTTCGCTGGCATTTGCAGAATGATGCGATCACTATTCCTAAATCTGTGACACCAAGCCGTATCGAAGAAAATGTGGCGATCTTTGACTTCGAATTGACTGCAGAAGACATGAATACCATCAACAGCCTGAACAAGGATGAACGTACAGGCCCAGACCCAGATAACTTTAACTTCTAAATAGACAGCATCTAAGTAACTGCATTTATAGTTTAGATTCCATTTTTAGGATTACAATGAAACAGGGAATTGAACATAGAAAATGTACTTCGATGTGTCCAATCATAAAAAAGCTTTCCTCATGCAAATGTTATGTTTGCTCTGAGGAAAGCTTCTTTTTATACTACTTACTACAAACTTTGTACAAAGGAATACATCATATAAACTGCCAGCCCAGCCATCATAAGTGAAGAACCTTTGCCATGCCACTTGGACCCATTCCCCGTCTGGTCCCATCTCCCCATGCTTCTTCCCGCCGCAGCAAGCAGAACAAACCACACCCATGACACAAGAATAGTGACTAAGGTAAAAGCGATAAGCTCTTTACTCTCATACTGCAAAGAGTTCGTTCCGATGACTCCTACAATATCCAGAATGGCATGCGGATTAAGCACCGACACAGATAGTGCAAAAAGAATCTGCTGACGACTTGTCAGTGGTTGCTGCTTTCCTTTTACCCCATCCCCCGTTTGCCAAAGGGTCCAGGCCATATATAGAAGGAAAACACATCCTGCCGCATATATCCCTTGGGTTACCACACTCTTGTCCGATAGAAAGAGAGACAGCCCTCCAACAGCAAGTACAATAAGAACCGTATCACATAGAGCGGCCATAATGACTGCTGGCAAAGACCCTGTCCAGTGTTTGTGCGTTGCTCCCTGATTAAATATAAATACATTTTGTGCCCCGAGCGGTAAAATAAGTCCTATTGCCAAAATGAGTGCATGTATAATCGCTCCTGGCATTTTCGCGTCCTATCCTTTCTATTATTCGAATGTAATGATCTTCTTTCTTGCTCTATCCTATCTCATATAGAACAACCTGTACCCAGCCATTTGGTTGTATAACAACCCAACCAAATGGTATATTACAGTCCATATCAATATTATGGGAGGGTGTTCCATATCCTATGAAACCTGCTCTAGAGATTCGTTTCACTCCAGATCCATTGCTGCCTGAACCCCTCTATCACCAGATTAAGGAATACATTAAGATGAAAATAATGCAGGGAGAATGGACCCCTGGAATGCGTCTTCCTTCTCAGCGTGCACTAGCAGCCGCTTTTAAAGTCAATCGAAGTACCATCATTGCAGCACTAGACGGGCTTCATTCTGAAGGACTCATCGATACAAACTACGGCGGAGGAACCAAAATATCTCGTGCGGGATGGAATAGTATGTCCACTCCCCTGCTTAACTGGGAAGATTATGTGGAAAGCGGGCATCATTACCCGAATCTCCCAGAAGTTCAGATCATTAATCAATCGGAATACCGCTCTGATATCATTCGTCTCGGTACAGGTGAACTCTCACCCGATTTGCTCCCTCAATCCTATTTTCAGAAGATCTATGATAAGTTAGCTCAGCGTGCACCGAGTCTTGGCTATTTGGAACCTCTAGGGTCTTACAAACTTAGACTTGCTATCTCGAGTTATTTGGCAGACCAGCAAATACAGGCTTCACCAGAATCTATTCTTATCGTTTCAGGCTCACTACAAGCGATGCAGCTAATAGCTATGGGACTCTTACCGAGAAGATCGTCTGTACTTGTTGAAAAGCCATCCTATCTCTATTCAATCCATGCCTTTCAAACTGCAGGAGTTCGAATGATCGGCATGCCTGTGGACAAGGAGGGTCTCCTTACCGCAGAGCTGGAGCGTTATATACGCCAAAACCGCCCATCCTTGCTTTACACGATACCTACGTTTCAGAATCCGAGCGGAGCAGTGATGAGTGATAAGAGAAGAATGGAACTCATTCAAACTGCTGAGGCAACCGGACTGGCTATTCTCGAAGATCATGCCTACGCAGATCTGTGGTTTGACGAGAAACCTCCTCTATCTCTGAAAGCTCGTGATCCAGGAAGTTATGTATTACATATGGGCACTCTGTCCAAAAGTGTGAGTCCAGGTCTTCGTATTGGCTGGGTTGCGGGACCAGAAACCGTCATACAGCGTCTTGCAGATATTAAGATGCAAACCGATTATGGTGCGAGCAGTCTTGCACAGGAAGCGGCAGCACTTTGGTTCACAGAAGGATATCACGATGTTCACTTGGCTGAGGTTCGAGCAGCATTAATCCGTAAAAGAAATCTGGTTCTGGATCTACTATCCCGAAATCTGGCAGGTGCAGCGGAGTGGAATGTGCCGCAAGGCGGGTTTTATATTTGGTTGAAGTTACTAAATGGGACTCGGCCAGAAACCTTGTTCAGGAGAGCCCTTGCCGAAGGAGTTCTGCTGAACCCAGGGTCTATCTATGACCGGTTTGATCAGGATCATATCCGATTATCATTTGCTTATGCATCGGAAACAGAATTGGAACGTGGAATCATGACGCTGGCACGTCTCATTCTACATCCCTAGACTCATAGATTTGTTTCACCCGCTCATAGTCTTCTTTCTCATTCATATTGATAAACATTTCTTCGATCTGCGCAGCAGGAATGCCCGTGACCAGTTCCAGCTCAGATTCGGTTACATAACGAACGGAAAGCCTAGAGAGTGCATCCCTTACTCTACGATTGTCTTCCCTAAGCTGGGCTTCAAGTACATCTATAATACTGCAATGGTAAACTGCTGCCAGGGGATGTATCTGTCCTCTTATCTGCGGTACAAGTGCCTGAATCCCAGAATCAAGACTGAGTTCCAATACCTTCACCATTGCAGATAATAATTCTGCACGAATCAAAGGAATATCACAGGAAACAACCACATACAGATCGGCTTCTCCCCGAAGCATTCCTGCTTGCATCCCTGCTAGCGGGCCGCTCCCCGGATAGATATCTTTTACCTCTATATACTCAGAATCCATGTGTTCTCTGCTTACAGATCCTGTTGCAATATAGACTTGGGCTGTCATGCTGGACAGCTCCCCTGCTATGATGTCTAGAACCCTGCTGTTTCCAAGCTCGAGTGCAGCCTTATCTGTTCCCATACGCCGGGAGGCTCCGCCAGCCAGTACAATGCCTGCAATCTTCATCTGCCTCATCTCTCCGTTCTTAATAAAATAGAAGGACAATGTTCCTTCTTAAAGATACTATATAACCTACAAGGGCCGCCTGCTGTTCACGTATTATCCACATCATTAACATCTTAGAATAAAAATAAATTGTATCCCCTTACAATTACGTGCTAAAGTGTAAACAAAACATGAATTTATGCCAAAATATATGATTCCACCGAAAGGAATGGCTTACCTTTGCGTACGTCCTCTTTTTCGCAGCTGAAGCTGTACAATTTCTTTGTCTATGGGGCTATTGCAGTCTTTACCAGCTTCTTTCAAATTTATCTTCAAGACATTGGTCTGACGAAAATCGAGATCGGCAGCCTGATGGCCATTGGTCCTTTTGTTTCTCTGTTTGCTAACCCTTTCTGGGGGTATATGAGTGATCGTACACAGAACATCCGTAAGACCGTACTTATTATGGTGGCGGGTACTCTGTTGTTTGTACAAGCTGTATTCCTAGCGCAGAGTTACAGTCTTATTTTTACGGCAATGATCTTCTACTATTTCTTTCAAAGTCCTTTATTTGCACAGACGAACAGTATGATTCTGACCTATATTGATGGAACAGACTATAAATTTGGTTCCTTTCGGATATGGGGTTCTATGGGCTGGGCGTTCACTGCCATTATAGCAGGGCCAATCATGGACAGGCTCGGAGATTCCCAAATGTCCCTGGTCTTTAGTGTTCTGCTCATCACAGCCTTTGGATTTGCGCTTCTTCTGCCGCGTCTTAAGCGATCATCTGATGCACCGATTGTTACGATGCGCGGATTCTCTCAGGTTATCATGAATCCCTATTTCATGACATTCGTGATCCTTGGAATTCTTGTGTCCATTCCAAATGCCATGAATAGTTCGTTTATTTCCCTCTACATTACCGAACTTGGCGGAAGCAAACAAATGGTAGGTCTCGCAGTATTTATGTCCTCTATTCTGGAGATTGCTGTGTTTCTATTATTTGACCGTTTTCTGAAACGGAAAATGACCGTCATGCTCGCTTGTCTCACGATCGTCAGTCTGCTCTTCGCGCTGCGTTGGGAACTGATGGCACTGGCAACCACCCCGTTGCAGATTGCCTTTATCCAGCTGCTACATGCGGTTACATTTGGCGGATATTTTTATGTAGGGACTCAGCTGACCATGCTTTTCATTCCCAAACCATACCGGTCCTCTGGGCAAGCGCTCTACACGCTCTCCTGGAGTGGGATTTCAGGTGTAGTTGCCGGCATATTCGGCGGTTTTATGTTCCAGAACTTTGGAGCGTCCGTTATGTACCAGGTCGGCGTATTCATGGCTGCTGTGGGAACAATCGGTTTTGGTGTGATGTACTATATTGTACGCAGATACGGATACCAGCCTCCGCTTCCATCAAGCTACAATGTCAAATCTAATATAAATTAAGTTGTTATCCAAATCATAAAGGGCAGGATTGGGATGAAATAATTCAACCCATTCCTGCCCTTTTATGAAATCAAAACCTTATTCCCAAGATAGTTCTTCTAGAAAAGAACTCACTGCCTTATAAAAACCCTCTGGACTTCCAAATGAACCCCATGCCCGCACTCCTCAAAAAGAGTAAGCTTAGTATTAACCCTGCGTTCTGCCATAAGTACAGCCTGATCTTTATTCAGACTTTCCAACGAATCTTACATCAACTACTTTATAAATCAATATAATTTGTAATGGACAGTGTAAATGATATGTCGCTGTTTTTTTAGATACTACAAGGGGGACTAGAAGGGGGACTAGTTCAGAGTATATACTGCAAGACTGTTATCTCATTGTGAATGACTGAGAATTGCATTTTAAAAGGGTTGATTACCTGCAGATAAATCTCTATGGCATAATCTTAGTTTTAATATATTCGCTAAATTATTTCTCCACTAGCAATACACAAATATATGTGACATATGGGGAAATATAAAATCTTTCTCTAAGCTTAACCTCAGCTAATTAATTGTAACCTTATATATACGTGAGGAAGATAAGAGTGCCAGCTCCATCAAAGATCTATTGAAGTTGATTGCTTAACCTAAAAAAAACGCTTAAATGAATCAACTAATTAAAAACTA
Organism: Paenibacillus polygoni; assembly: GCF_030263935.1. Taxonomy (NCBI): domain Bacteria; kingdom Bacillati; phylum Bacillota; class Bacilli; order Caryophanales; family Paenibacillaceae; genus Paenibacillus; species Paenibacillus polygoni. The sequence goes on from NZ_CP127162.1 coordinate 4,607,026, forward strand.
CCATAATTGGGCTTTTTAGTCTTATGAATTACAGTGTTACTTTCGAAGTATACATAGTACACCCCTAATTTTTAATGTTGATAATATTTTTCATTTTTGGTATGTTATAAAAGTTTATGCTTGAAAGTAAATCTAAAAGTTTATATGATGTTAATAGTTAGTTAAGGCAAAGTATAGACTGAGAGGAAAAAAAAGTGAAAACAAAACCAATAGTCAGAGCAATCATTGTTGTTGAAGAAGCAAACTTTGTCCCTAATCAAGAAGAATCGAAGATGATCCTTATTCAACCAATCCTTAACTTCAATGTTCCTTTTATACCTACACAACTAAGTTTTAACATAGTAGTATCTTTATCTCATTTCTCTCGAGGAGAGAAATACAACGTTGAAGTTCGTTTGAAAGATACTACAGGTAATTATCTCAACTCGATGTCTTGGGAAATTAGTGATCATGATGAGGAAAATGATATTCCAGCAGGTGGTATTATCGTGGCTGGGATTAAAAACCTACCCATATATAATGAGGGCAATTATGATATTGAAGTTTTTGCAGATAATGAAAAAGTTGGAGAAGAATTCTTTACTGTATACAAGAATAGGGGGTGATCTCTATGCCTTCAATTGAGAAAAACAAAATGGGTATGATTGAAAAATATGATGCTTTCAATGGAGTACTATCAGCCGACAAACGTATAAAACCATCTATTGAAAAAAATGAAACCTTCCCTAGAATCAGCAAAATTGGACTAGGCTTGGTTTTGTTAGTAGGTACATCAACGCCCATAATTTCTCATAATAATCTGGGTGCTGGAGGAAATAAAATCCAAATACGTGTGGTAAATGCCTCAACTAACACGTATAATACACAGACTGCAGTCTACACTAATGATAAGATTAGTGAGGGATCGGAGGCGATTCAGAATATGAGATCAGAACGCCCTAAAACTGTTGCAGTGAATTTAGAGAAATCAGGGTATGTTAAACATATTCTACAATTCCCTGAAGAAGATGAATTTTTTGATGAAAAATTTACTATCCAATGGTCAGATCAACCTGCAAATTCCTTTCCACTTCAAGCAGTAATTAGAAGTTCAGGTCGTGTTACGCACACTTTAGACTTTAAGGATGAGGTATAAGTATGAGTAATTGGTTTGAGTTTGTAGCACCTGATAGCACATTACAACAAGGTGACATTCTATATGAATGTCCCGTTTTTTTTCCTGATCCTAAAATTGATTACACTCAATTAGCTGATCCTGCTCAAGTTGATTTTAAGTTGGAATATAAAGATGTAATTGTTATGTCGCAGTCATGCGATATTCAACAAGGACAACCATTTATGGGAGTCATGTTATGCCCAATAGCAAATCTGAGCTCAGTGCCGAAAGAAGGGCATCTAGGAAATTTGCTTAATGATAGAATTGGTTATATGCATCTTTTAAACAAGCAGATTGAGACAGAAAATAGTCCAAATCTAGACTATATGATAATAGACTTTAGTAATGTTTATACTGTTCCGCTTGCTACCTTAAGTAATTGGAAACTAAACAAGGGACAAAAAATACCTCGACTCCTTTCTCCTTATACTGAAGCTATGTCACAGCGTTTCGGGGTTAAGATGATGAGGGTTGGAACTGATGATACTACTAAGGTAGTTATGCCAGAGTTATCAGCTAGGTGGAAAGAACTTACTGCGCCTAGGATCTAAAAATAAGGAGCCTGTTACTTATCAGTAACAGGCTCCTTATTTTTAGTAGAGTTTTAAGCGAGGGTATATTATTATGAACATCATTCAGTCTAGTTCTGATTCCTTACAAACCCGTCTGGGGTGGATTAGTCATAAAGTACATAAGAGACATTAAAGCCCCTTCTCTGTCAGAAACAGAAAGGGGCTTATTTATGTTCTTATGCTTTTGGAAGGCGGAAGGAACTCTTCAGAGATACTACCCGGTTAAATACCGGTTTACCTGGCTCTGAATATTTAGGATCCACATTAAAGTATCCATGACGGAAGAACTGGAATTTATCTTGCGGTTTCGCATCTTTCATGTTTGGCTCCACAAAACCTTGAACAATCGTAAGCGAATTTGGGTTCAGTTCATCAAGGAATGATTTTTCCACAGGTTCCCCTGCTTCCTTCTCTTCCTCAATCTCATTATCGCTTTCCGGTTCTTCTTTGTTAATAAGTGGTTCAAACAAACGGAATTCCGCAGGAATTGCTTGAGTCGCTTCTACCCAGTGAATCGTTCCTTTTACTTTACGGCCGGTAAATCCAGAGCCGCTCTTCGTTTCAGGATCATAGGTACAGTGGATCTCCACAATGTTGCCTTCTTCATCTTTAATCACATCGTTGCACTTAATAAAATAAGCATGTTTCAGGCGAACTTCGTTCCCTGGGAACAAGCGGAAGTATTTACTTGGCGGATCCTCCATGAAATCTTCACGCTCAATATAAATCTCACGGGAGAAAGGAATCTCACGTTTACCCATCTCTTCATTCTCTTGGTTATTCTCTGCTTCAAGCATTTCGACTTGACCCTCTGGGTAGTTGGTAATTACCACTTTGATCGGATCAAGTACAGCCATCGTACGCGGTGCCTTCAGTTTCAAGTCTTCTCTGATAAAATGCTCCAGCATTCCGAGATCAACTAGTCCTTGGCTCTTCGAAATTCCGGTCTCATAGACAAACTCGCGCAGCGCTTCAGGTGTATAACCACGGCGGCGCAGACCAGAAATGGTCGGCATCCGCGGATCATCCCATCCGTCTACATGTTTCTCATCAACGAGAAGCTTCAGCTTCCGTTTGCTTGTTACGGTTTGAGCGAGATTGAGACGGCCAAACTCATATTGATGCGGCTTCGCTTCGAGTTCACAATGCTCAATCACCCAGTCATAAAATGGACGTTGGTCCTCAAATTCCAAAGAGCATAGAGAGTGAGTCACTCCCTCAATTGCATCTTCTATCGGATGAGCAAAGGTATACATCGGATAAATGCACCACTTATCCCCTGTGTTATGATGCGGGATGTGAGCAATACGGTAAATAATAGGATCGCGAAGATTGATATTCGGCGAAGCCATGTTGATTTTGGCACGAAGCACACGCTCTCCGTCTTTAAACTCTCCGTTACGCATACGAGTGAACAGATCAAGGTTCTCTTCCACACTGCGATCCCGATAAGGGCTGTTTGTACCCGGTTCTTTCAAGGTTCCGCGCATTTCACGGATTTGATCTGGGCTGGAATCATCCACATAAGCAAGTCCCTTTTTGATAAGGATTACGGCGCGGTTGTACATTTCTTCAAAATAGTCAGATGCGAATGGATTCTCTTTCCACTCATATCCAAGCCATTTTACATCCTCACGGATGGAGTTAACGTACTCCGTATCTTCTTTAGCTGGGTTCGTATCGTCAAAACGCAGATTTGTCGTCCCGCCGAATTCCTCAGCGAGGGCAAAGTTAATCCAAATCGCTTTGGCATGTCCAATATGAAGGTAACCATTGGGTTCCGGAGGAAACCGGGTCACCACTTCTTTTACTTTTCCTGTACGAAGATCCTCAGAGATCACATTTTTTATGAAATTGGAGGGTGTTAACGGCTTCTCCATGATGATCAACCTTTCTTTACGTAATAAGTTCTGTAGTTCAAAAAATACCTTCTATTAAATATACCTTTTCAGGCGTTATTCAGCAATAATATAGGATCACGAGGAAAGGTAAGCTGCAATCATATCCTTTATAGAGAGGACCATAGCAGAGCAGCATACCCTATATGGTCAGCATTCCCAAGTTATTAGGTACAGATAACCTGAAGCAAGCGGATTCTTCATAAATGGGTGAACTTCCATCTCTTAAAATAGGATAATAACAGCATCTCTTGCCTTTTGACGACAAGCTTAATATAAGGTAGCATGAAGGAAATGAGGTGTTAAAGGAGTATTAGTTATGAAAGCGATGAAGCTTCCCAAAGAACAGAAGGATCAAATGATACGATTAATACAAGCTTATTTCGAAACAGAACGCGGAGAAACCATCGGTGATTTGGCGGCAGATGGAGTTCTCGATTTTTTCATGACACAGCTCTCACCCTATGTATACAATCAAGCTCTAAGCGACTGCCGAGTATTATTGAATCAGCGAATGATTTCCTTAGAAGAGGATGTTTACGCTCTAGAGAAAAGCATCAAATTATCTCGTTAATTTTTGCTTTTTAAGTTGGTCTTACTCTCATATATGTTCTTTTACTTTGATTCTATGATCTTAATTAGAAGGAAGGTTTGATCATGTTTGCGTACAAGTTAGATGATGATATTGAACTGAAGCCCCTGTCTATGGAGCATACGGGAGCTTTGTATAGTTTGACTGATAAGTCTCGTGAGCGACTACGGGAATGGCTTCCCTGGGTGGATAATGTAACCGAAGAAACTCACACCGTTCAGTTTATCAAAAATGCGATTCGCCAAGCGGCGGATAACGGCGGCTTTACTGCAGGAATCTGGGTAAAAGGTGAACTTGCCGGTGTCATCGGGTTTCATGAGATCGACTGGCATAATCGTACCGTAGGTATTGGTTATTGGCTTGGTAAAGTTCATGAGGGACAAGGGATTATGAGCTCAGCTTGCCGCGCTCTGGTTGATTATGCCTTGATTGATCTGGATCTAAACCGTGTGGAGATTCGCTGTGCTACGAGCAACCATCGCAGCCGCGGGGTTCCCGAAAGACTCGGATTTGTTCTGGAAGGGATTATCCGTCAAGCAGAGAAATTACCGCTCGGCTATGTAAACCATGCTGTATACGGCATGCTCCAAAGTGAATGGAAGTTACTTCGTTAATCAGCATCGCTAACGTTTCCTACATAATAAAGATGAATTCTGATGTATACAGGCATTTTGCTAACCCGCTCGGTTAGGCAGAATGCTTTTTATATTTTATCTAGTCTTAAGGTTACATTCATACCTCACTCATTCTATTTGGTTATCTTTAAATAGCCGCGAATGAAGGGAAGGTATTATTAATGAATGACAAAGTATCGAATTGGGTCATGTCAAGCTCGTTTGCCATGATGTTAACCATTGGGATGGCTGTCAGCACCAGTCCTTATGCCAGCAGCGGTCAACCCGCTTCAAACACAGAGAAATCACAGCACTCCATTATCGATAACCGAAGTACTGCAAATCGGCAGCAAAACATAGCTGTAACCCGGCAGGAAACCGATCGTTCAGATCATTCAAATAAGCAAAATAACAAATAAGATGTTCCTGAGTGTCTCTTTGAACAAGCACAAGACTTCATACAAATGAGAAAGAGGCTGACCTAGGCAATTAGGTTAGCCTCTTTTGGGTAGCGGTTATAGCATATACCGCATTAATATGTCGTCAACATATGTTCCTGCGATGTAGAACTCTGAACTGAGCCTTCCCTCTTCCACGAACCCATACTTTTTATAGAAAACAAGCGCAGCAGGGTTGCTGGATAAAACGCGCAGACGAAGTTTACGGATTCCTTCACGTTTTGCATGTTCGATCATCGAGTCCATAAGTGATCTCCCGATTCCCTGCCTCTGATAAGCGGGATGTACCGCAATATGAATCTCATATACATGATTGTTGCTGATCAAGGAGGTTGGCGGCCTAAAGCCAATATATCCGCAAAGTTTGTTATCCTTCAGAGCAATGAACTGATTTCCTGGCGGCGATGCCAGTAAATATTCTTCTTTTGATTTCCAAAGTACGGGAGCAGGTGTATTATGCTCGTTCCATACTAGAGCATCCAGTTCCATCAGCTGCGCTGCGTCCTGAAGGTTCGATCTGCGCACCGTCAGAGCTTCTCTGGTTACTACCATCTGCGATCTACCTTTCTGCTTGCAAGTGAATCCATTCATAACGTATTTTATAACGTTGATTCTGATTCAGGTGAAATGTATTTTTCCTATTCTACCACATGCTATACATCACACGACAATACAGTAAAATATTCGAGTCATTTCGTGTTAACAGGTGACATTTTCCGCCCCTGTCCTATAGCCATATCTCTACCTTAATAGGTTCTGCACGAAGGATTAATAAGAAACTAAAAAGAAGTATGCTGCTCTCCCTGCTCATAAGCACGCACTCTGGCAGCATTCATACGGGCATGGATGATAAACATAACAATGCTGATTCCTGCTGTCATCGTAGCAAAAAAGGCTACGGGAGCTAGTCCACCGGCATCAAACATGATGCCCATTGCATAAGGACCGATGACTCTTCCGATCGCAGCAATACCACCGGAGACACCCAAGTAAAAAGGCGCAGCCTTTCCCGCATGATCGGAGATAAAAGCAGGGGTAGCAGGAGAGATCAGCATCTCACCAAGCGTTATGAGGATCATGGCCAAAATCATCCCTGGATAATGTTGAAATAGAGAAATGACAGCAAATCCTGCAGTATAAAGCACAGCACTGAGTGTCATTTGGGCAGTGGTCGTAGAAGCAATCGTTTTTTTGAAAAAGGAAGTCACAGGTTGAGCAACGAAAATAAGAATTCCATTTAATGTCCATAGCAAGCTGTAAGCTTTTTTCTCCATCCCTTCGGAGATGATATACGGCGATACCCCTGTATTCCAGATGGAATTACCGAGCAGAATGAAAAGCGTACCCAAACTGAGAAACAGATATAGCCGCAAGTTAAGCAGTAACTGCCAGGTGCTTTCTTTTTTTAATGGGGAAGAAGTCTGTTTCTTAGGCACATATACTTCGCCTTGTTGACGATCGACCTTACTAAGATAAGAAAAGAAGTATAGACCGAACCCGGCTGAAGTGATCCCGTTCGCAATAAAGCTCAGATGATACGAGATGTCTGCTAGAAAACCGCTGAGTCCTGTCCCTAGTGCAACCCCGATATTTTGTGCCACATAAATGACATTAAACAGTTCTCCGCGCCGCTCAGCAAATCGAAAACCGACAAATGCTTGAATCGCCGGCAGCGACATCGAGTTAAATAGTCCGATCAGCCCCATCATAGTGACGAACAGCCACCAAGTTTGACTAATGACAGGCAGCGTAAAGAGCCCCAGCGCATTAAATAGAAGTGCTCCTACAATCAATTTCTTCACACCAACCCGGTGATACAATGCCCCTCCAAGAAGCTGACCGGCAATACCGCCAATCGATTGAATTAGAATCACAAAACCAGCTTGTGTCATGTTGCGGCCGAGCTCATCGAATACATACATTGTAGTCAGCGGCCACATGAGCGAACTGCCTGTTGAATTAACCAGACTAGCAATCAAAAAAACTTTAATTTCCTTTGGGTATGTATCGAGCCATCTCATGTCAGTCAGGTTCTCCTATGAAGTCTATTTGGCATATGAAAACAGATCATTATCTTTCTACACTTTTCTACATATTTCTAGTTTGTTCCAAACCTATCCTTTATGATAGTTCTGTCATAAGGTTTCGTAAAGCAAAGTTTCTGCATACGCTGGTATGATTGATGTGCAAAAAAGCAAAAAAAGCACCTGTGAACGGATTTTGAATCCTTCACAGATGCTTAAAATTGTCTTGTGAAAATTTTTAATTTCTAATGTTTCACCCTATATAAAGGCGGGTAATGAAGATCAAGGCATTATGAGACAGGCAAATGACCTCCTCCACATGCCATATCATGGACCACTCCCGAAAATCCGTCATGAACAGGTTTCGTTCCCCCGAACCTGGCCATGACGGATTTTTTTATATTCCTGATTAATTCATAACATGAAACTGAATTCCTGCGTTTATTTTGCATAATGTAAGTCATTATTCCGTAAGGGACTACAGAGACTACATTGCTGCTGGAGTCGAACCCACTTGAGGCTCTGTCTCCTCCGTCGTTACTGATGCACTAGCTGGTTTGTGAAGATAAACAGCATAATATGCCGCAGCGACAAAGATAGCTCCGCCTGTCATATTCCCAAGCCAGACCGGAATAAAGTTCATGATATACTGCCCCCAAGTAAAATGCCCTTCGAAAATCGCTGCAGGAATAAGAAACATATTAGCGACCACGTGCTGAAAACCTAAAGCGACAAAAGCCGTTGTCGGAATCCAGATCCCAACAATCTTAGCACTCATTGAATCGGCAGCATAAGCAAGCCAAACGGCTAAAGCGACCAGCCAGTTACAGCCAATACCAGAAACAAACGCTTGCAGAAAGGACTCTCCCATTTTATGTTCTGCCAAATCCACTACTTTATCAAGGTATACACCTTGGCCGGTCAAACCCAGCACATGACCAAACAAGTAAGCTACAAAAACAGCACCCACAAAGTTTGAAAAGGTAACCAATGTTAAATTCCAACATACTTCTCGCGTTGTAATTTTGCGTGCCAACCGAGCAATCGATAATGCCATCATATTGCCTGTAAGCAGCTCTCCACCTGCAATCAAGACTAGGGTAAGTCCGATGGGGAAAACAAGAGCTCCAATTAGTCCACTCATACTCCCCCATGCTTCAGGGGCCGCAGCAACCACTCTTATATACAATAGATATCCTAAAGCAATATACGCACCTGCTAAAAAACCTAAGATCAGAACCACTATAGCGGGATTATGTGCTTTATGCTCGCCCGTATCCGCCGTTAACTCAGCAACTGCTGCCGGTTTTAATGCTGCCATAATCGGGATAACTTCCTTTCACCTATAAATTAAGTGCCTTAAGCTTATTGTAAATCCTCCTCAAACTCAAGTTTGTTATTAAAATCACAAGTTCAATATTTTCCTAATTTCTATTCATAATACGGCATAAAAAAACCATCCATACAATGATGTACGGATGGCTGGAGGTTCTTTTTATACAGATACTGTCTCTTTTGTTGATACAGGCTCTAGTGCTGCTTGCCCTGCAGTGTTAAGGAAATTCCACGGTTTATTGTAGTGAGGCTGGAAGAAAAAGTCGATAAACGCCAGCTGATCCACCGTCATTTCGTTCTGAATGCATACGGAGATTGTATTGATTGACTGTGTTAGATCAGCTTCACTCATAATCTGAGCACCCACAATTCGGCGGGATTCTGTCTCATAGATGACTTTTATAAGGACTTTCTCCGCAGTAGGCATAAACTCAGGACGATAACTATCTTCGATGGTAACAGCTTGGACAGCCATACCTGCCGCTTTTGCCGCAGCTTCTGTTACTCCCGTTCCTGCAATATTCTGCTCATAAATTTTGATTCCTGATGTCCCCTGAGTACCCATATATGGCATCGTAGGGTTTACCAGATTTCGAGCTACAAGCATCCCCATGCGAACCGCATTCGTTGCTAGTGGAATATATGCATTCTGACGAGTTGGATTATAATAGATCGCTGCGCTGTCCCCTGCTGCAAAGATATCAGGATTGCTTGTGCGCATATAACGATCTACAAGGATCGCTCCATTTGGCATCATATCCACTTTATCCTTGAGTAATGCTGTGTTCGGACGGAATCCAATACAGAGAATAACGAGATCCGTAGGGTATTCTCCTTTATCGGTTACGACCGCAGTGACCTTGCCATCCTTCCCTTCAAATCGGCTTACTTTCTCACCAAGCACAATCTCAATTCCTTTATCCGTAAGCGATTTTTGGATACGGTCCGTAAATTCAACATCAAGATATTTATTTAGAATTCGATCTTCCGCATCGATTAACGTAACTTCCTTCCCATTCATTTGGAATGCTTCGACGAGTTCAATACCGATGTATCCTGCACCAACGACGGTCACGTGACGTACATCCTTTGATTTCTCGATAATCGTGTTGGAATGGTTATAATTTTTGCACAGAAGTACGTTTTCTAGATCAATCCCCTCAAAGTTTGGAATAATAGGCCAAGAACCGGTTGTCATAATCAGTTTATCGTACGTATCCGTGATTTCCTCGCCTGTTTCTAAGTTGCGTGCTGTCAGCTTGCGCCCCTCTGTGTCAATGTCTGTAACTTCATGCAGCATTTTTGTTTCGACGCCAAGTTCCTTCAGCTGCTCTGGAGAAGAGTAAAACAACCCATCCGGGTCTTTCACTACCCCGCCAACATACAGCGCAATACCGCAAGAGAGAAAAGAAATATTATCATTACGCTCGTATACCGTAATCTGAGCATCGGGATAAAGTTTAGCGGTATTCACAATAGCAGCCGTACCTGCGTGTGTACATCCAACAACAGCAATTTTCATAATAATGTTCCTCCTAAGGTTAAATGATCTAAAATCACTTCAAATTTAATTTGTGAAAACTTTCACTAAATAAGCTATAAAAAATTCATGGATAGGTGTTCGATTCCGCCTATGTGTTCGATTTTGTCTGACACATTCTTTTTATAGATTCTCAGGCATTGGTTTGAATTGTGATTTAATTCACTAATGTTTATATCCTGATTATAATGTGACATTTTTCACATTGCAAGCCCCTTTTTATTATTTTCCCAAAATTTTTCGGCTTTTCTTTTGGCTGTTCTGCACTCACTGAGATCTTTATGAACAATGTTTCAAATTGTTTTTACAAATATTAAGAGCGAAAAGAGCGAAATAAAGCTAACTTATTGATATTCGTAACGGAAACCTCATCTCATGATTAAATCTGCAAACTCGAAACGAATCACGGTGAGGCAGCAGACTCATCTCAAACAGAGGTTGTAATTGTAAACCAAAAAGCATCACGGGCAAACCCATGATGCTTTCCTTCTATCTATTTTTTCATTTTATCTATTTTTTCAAGGGAATCATTTATGAAATCTAAGCAACTATTATAGCAATTATAGTAATTTTTCAATAAGTGCTGTCATTTCTTCTGGAGATTGTTTCGGTTCAAAACGCTCCACAACTTCCCCATTACGATCTACTACAAACTTTGTAAAGTTCCACTGAATATCGCTGCTCTCTCCGCTTCCAGGTTGTTGCTCTTTCAGGTATTGGAAGATAGGGTGTGTATTATCTCCGTTTACATCAACCTTTGCAAAGACAGGGAAACTTACACCATAGTTGATTTGGCAAAATTCTTCGGCTTCTTCACTCGAACCCGGTTCTTGTCCACCAAACTGATTGCACGGAAACGCAAGAACGACCAGCCCTTGGTCTTTATAACGATCATATATCTTTTGTAAATCCCCATACTGCGGAGTTAGTCCACACTTACTGGCTGTATTCGCGATAACGACTACCTCGCCTTTATACTTCTCTAGTGAGACTTCCTGATTTGTGGGTGTCACTGCTTGATACGAATAGATAGACATATATTATTCCTCCTTTTTCTCACTAACTGATTCTAATAATCTATACTATACCCTTTATCCTTCCCTTCAAAATTCTCTATGTAACCCCGCTCTCCCTGCTATTACAAAAAAACAAAGACCAAGGAACCTTTCTTTTCCTTGGCCAATATACTCACCCTAACTGGGCTTATCTCTCCTTACTTACCTCACATCATTTCTGAACCTTCTAAAGATACTGGTTCAGGTTCAGGTTCGTATTATGAGAATAAAGCTATACCTGCTATACACCATTTCCATAGATGAATTTGCCGTCCCTTAATGTAGCGAAAATCGAAATGTCCTTAATTCGAATCGGCTCTACCTCGGTCGGATCTTCCTCTAGAATGACGAAGTCTGCTCTTTTTCCGCTTTCAATCGTTCCTGCCTCTGCTTCTTCAAAATTCAGTTCTGCACCATAACTCGTCATCGCTCGCAAAGCTGTCAGCGCATCAATTCTTTGCTCCGCACCTAATACTTTGCCGCTGCTTGTTACTCGATTCACCGCGGCCCATACTAAGAATAAAGGCGAGATTGGAGTTACCGGGCAATCGGAATGAAGAGTGAACAGAAGCTTAAGCTCCTTTGCCTCTGCAAGCGGACTAATTCTAGCTGCACGCTGCGGCCCCAGAAACAGTTTCTCGTGCCGATCTCCCCAGTAATACACATGATTGATAAAAAAGGAACCTGCTACCCCGAGTTTTTGCATACGCTCCAGATCTTCTTTGGTAGCTGTCTGAACATGCTCGATCCGGTGCCGATGATCACTGCGTGGACTCGATGTTAATACATATTCAAATGCATCTAATATGGAACCAATGGCCCGATCTCCGTTCCCATGGATTGCGATGCGGAATCCTTTATCATGCCATTCCTTCACTTCTCTATTTAATTCTTCTTGCGATTTAATGAGTTCACCATACCGCTCAGTATCACAGAAATACGGCTCTCGAAGTGCACCGGTCAGTCCTTGAATTGACCCATCTTGAAACAGTTTCACGCTGTCGAGCGATGCTCTGCCTCCCGATCGTTCACGGAGGTAAGCATCGACCTCACCTGCTGTCATGGATTTCAGTTTTTCATCCTGATTCAGCTTATCGCTCGATATCATGAGCTTCATGCGAAAGGGAATGGATTCTTTTTCAATTGCCTTCATACATAAATCAATATCATCTATATCCATACTTACACCCATTTTGGCATCCGTAGAAGTCGTAATTCCCTGAGCTGCATAAGTATAAGCCTCATCTCGAAGCAAGGAGAGAACTTCTTCTTCACTTGGTCCCGGCAGATGCGAGCCGACAAGGGTTGTCGCTCCTTCATAGAGAATGCCATTTAGTTGTCCCCTGTCATCCCTTCCGAGACGACCTCCGGTTGGATCCTGCATGGAATCACTAATACCTGCTATAGATAAAGCCACTGAGTTCGCCACACATAGATGTCCCGAGATGTGATATACCACAACCGGATGGTCCGGGGCAGCTGTGTCGAGATCTTCTTTCGTAGGATGCCTCATGTCGAGTAAAGATGTATCGTCATACCCGAATCCTACAATCCAGGTATCTTTTCCAACTTCGGATGCCTTTTCAGAAATCCGCTTCTGAATATCAGCGATCGTTTGATTCAGCGGGCTTTTGCAATCAATAAATCGTTTCAGCATAATGGCACTGATTAAGTGATTGTGTGTTTCAATAAACCCGGGAAGTACCGTTTTCCCTTGGAGATCAATAATCGCATTGTCGTCAGACAGCGTGATTTCTTCCCGTGCAGGATTCGCTTCCTTCCACAAGGCGCTGATTTTACCATTCTTCACCCCAATTGCTCCTGCTTTATTGTTATCACCATCTAAGGTCAGCACATTTGCATTGATAAACAACAGATCAAGTTCTATCATTTCTTAAAAAGCCTCCAGTCAATAAACTCGAAATATCTGCAAAATCCAGTCCACTTACTATGCCCAAAATAAAACAACTCATGATTTAGCTTGAATCTTCCAAATATTGAGATATAATATAAAAAATTCATGAGATGAGGAGCTATGGAGATGCAGCCTACATTCGTAACCGAAAGACTAATGCTAAGACCTCTTCAATTAGCGGATGCACCGTTCATACAGAAACTTGCTGGGGAAAAAGACGTAGCAAGTACCACTCTATCTATTCCTCATCCTTATCCGGATGGTGCAGCCGAATCTTTCATTGCGGCTAATCACGAGAGGTACAGTAAAAACCTAGGGAGCACCTTTGCCTTGATCTTGAAGGAAACGAATGAACTTCTCGGCTGTGCAGGAATGCATATTGTCAGCGACTATAACAGAGCGGAACTCGGTTACTGGCTCGGCAAGCCTTATTGGCGACACGGCTACATGACAGAGGCGGTACAGCGTATGATGGAGTATGGATTTAATGAGCTGAAGCTAAACCGAATCTGGGCTGCTGCGTTAGCTCGAAACCCTGCCTCATCCGCCGTTATGCAGAAGAATGGTATGAAGTATGAAGGAAAGCTTGTACAACATATCAAGAAGTGGGGAGAATACGAAGATCTCGTCTATTACGGCATAACGTTAAGCGAATATGAAACAGCCCTACGTTAAAAATAAAAGAGGCAGATACCAAAAGTATCTGCCTCTTTTCTATATATTTTTTAGAATGTAATTGAATAATTTCATAACTCATTAAAATGATGAATTTGTAACTATATATAGACAAACAAAACCATTTTGATCTATATATACCCCTGATTAAAGCAACTAAAGGTATTATGAAATTGATTCAAGTATTACATCTATTATGAGTAATCTTTAGATGGTTACTGGGAGATGGTTACTGTGCCCCGCATTTCCTCTGCTCGTGCGTTTCGTTCCTCAGCTGTCATTCTAGGGCATGTAAAACATTTGCGATTCTTCCCATCCGATACTCGGTAGAACTCGCAGCAGGCGTCCTTCATTCGAAACGGTTCTTCTGCATTTAGCGGATTCTCTATATATACAGGCTCCACATCAAATGGATTCTTTCTCAAATTAAATACATCAGAACTAAAACCTTGCACGGACTCTAAGTCTACTCTCAAATACTCTGCAAGATCTTGCTCCCCGCAGGTGAGTCCTCCCTTAAATAGATCAACATAATATATGAGGACACCCGGTAACTGCTTCCATAACGCTAAAATAGGTACTCTGCCCGCCGCTGCCAATCCCTCTATTATGGGACCAAGTGTCTTAACATAGAACTGCTCCAGCATCTGTCTGCGTTCAGCTGCATCCCCGTGGTTCACAAGTTTACATTCTTCTGTCTTGTGAAGTACAAAAGATAACTGCGGAGCACCCGTATCACTCAGTAACATCTGTATGCTTAGGTTCGTGAGGGAGAGATCCACATAGGTACCGCATCTCGATATCATATAATGGGCTGCTGCAAGAAGTCCGCGAACGGTATGCATGACATACACCGCAGCTACTCCTGTCGTCTCTGCCTGAAGATGGTGCTGATAAATCTCAAGCCATGGTTTACCATATTCCGGACGGATCAGCTCAAGTAAGCTAATGTCTCTTACCGATTCAGAGGAGGGCTTTGTATGAATTCCCCCATATTGAGCAAGTACAGCATAATCTAGTGCCATCTTCATCTTCATCTCCCTCATTCCTATTCAGATGATTCAGATTATTTCTATTTAACGAATCTATACACCAGCAACCTGGCGTACTTGGGACTGTACTAAACTTTCAACACCGATAATTCCTCTGTTCTCCTTACCTGCAAGTGCATATGGCAGACAGAGCGGAACTCCTGTCCGAGGATCTGTTACAATGTCCGCCTCAATCCCGAATACTTCTCTCAGTACATCTGGCGTCATTACTTCCTTTGGGGTTCCTGTTGCAGCGGCCTTCCCCTGCTTGATCGCAATCATATGATGGGCATAACGAGATGCATGATTTAGATCATGAACAACCATGACGATCGTGCGTTTTGCCGTAACATTCAGTTCCTCAAGTAACTGCAGCACTTCAAGCTGATGTGCCATGTCAAGGAAGGTAGTCGGTTCATCCAGAAAAAGAATATCTGTGTCTTGAGCCAGTGCCATAGCAATCCAGGCACGCTGACGCTGGCCACCTGACAACTGATCGATAGGACGGTCGTGAAACTCCTGAAGACGAGTAGACTCAATGGCCCATTCAATCATCTTCTTATCCTCTGCTTGCAGTGAGCCAAAGCCTTTCTGATAAGGAAAACGTCCATAAGATACCAGCTCAGTCACCGTAAGACCTTCCGGCGCAGTTGGATTTTGCGGAAGAATTGCTAATTGTTTCGCCACTTCGCGAGTGGACTGCTTATGAATGGATTTCCCGTCGAGCAAAACTTGGCCTGTTTTGGGCTGCATTAGACGAGCCATTGTTTTAAGAATGGTAGACTTCCCAGAGCCGTTAGCACCTACAAGTGCTGTAATTTTGCCTTGAGGGATTTGTATATTTAGATCATCAACGATTAAACGGTTCTCATAAGCAATGTTTAGTCCTGCAGTTTCCAGGCGAAACATAAAATCATCTCCTCCACTTGATTGAAAAAGAAAAATTAACATCACATGATGTATGTATGTGTAATATGAAGTTCAGACGAACAACAAATGAAAAATGTATGATGATTTATTGTAATCTATTTAAAGATACTGATAATCATTATCACTTGTCAAGTCATCCTTTGTTAGTTTCTACTGCGGGTACACTAAATAAACACATAAAAAAGACTGTAGGCTAAACTAGGGTAGCCCAGTTTGTCTACAGTCTGTACACGCCCTCTTTTCAAACGCGTGTTTTGATCTTTAAACCACTTAATATCGAATTAACGTCCTCTTCGTCCCCCAGAGCGACCACGATCGCTGCTGCTCGAAGAACGACGGTTATCTCTGCTTTGCGATGATGAACCGCTCCGACTGCTGCTTTGTGAGCTTCTTCCGCTGCCATAACCGCCGCTGCTCGAACGTGATTTACTTCCGGCACTAGCTGCTCCTTCTGAAGCGCGCCATGGACGATCGCTGTCTGCTCTCTTCTGCCCCGTACTGCCTGCAGAGCGTCCACTACTGCGCGGTTTGTCCGAAACTTGGCGCACAGATTCGCCGCTGCGCTTGCTGCCGCCCCGCTCTAGATCATAGAAGGCACCTTGCTGCCCGCGGCTTCTGCCCCGGCCATTACCAGATGAATCCTCACCCTTACGTGATCCGCTGCGGCCCCCGCTTCTTCCTCCGCCGGCACGGCTGGCATCTCGTTTCGCATCCGAACGAACTCTGCGTGTTTCGCCTCCGCTGCCCCAAGAACTTGTACCGTGAGCCAGCTTCTCAATCGTTCCCGTCTCGCCGTCGATACCGCTTTGCCATACAGCACGGTCAAGACGCTGCTCTGTTCCTTCTTCGATCTTAGCAATCTCCGGCTTGTCTTTCTGAGCAGCAAATGTAATTGCGAGCCCTTTGCCTCCCGCACGGCCTGTTCTTCCGATCCGGTGAATATAACTTTCCGCATCATGAGGAATATCGTAGTTAAATACATGCGTTACGCCTTCCACATCAAGACCCCTAGCTGCTACGTCCGTAGCGACAAGAAGCTGCAGCTTGGCATTACGAAATGCTTTCATTACCGTCTCGCGCTTCGCTTGAGAGAGATCTCCATGCAGCTCGTCACTCGCATATCCCAGATCCTGCAGCGCCTCATTAAGAACGGATGCACGACGTTTCGTACGGCAGAAAATAATACCGAGATATGGGCGGTATTGCTCAATTGCCCCGATCAGAGCTGCTTGCTTTGTACGATCCGTTACTTCTACCACTAGCTGACGAATTTGTTTTACAGGAATAACATTGCTGGATTGTACTTTAACATCAACAGGGTCTTTCATGTAAGCACGAGCCAGTTTACGAATACCCGCAGGCATCGTTGCAGAGAACAGCATCGTTTGACGTTTATAAGGGAGTGCCTTAATGAGCATTTCCACATCATTCAGGAATCCCATGTGAAGCATTTGGTCTGCTTCATCCAGAACCAGCATTTTCACTTTATCAAGCACTAGCGTTCCGCGGCCTAAATGATCCAGCAGTCTTCCCGGCGTACCAATGATGATCTGTGCTCCGCCTTTAAGTTTGTGCAATTGTTTCTCCACATCTTGTCCACCGTACACCGCGAGAACCCGAATATCTTCTCTTGATTCCGTCAGCTTCTTCGCTTCGGTTGTAATTTGTAGAGCAAGTTCCCTTGTAGGAGCTACAATCAGTGCTTGCGGTGAACGATCTTCCGCGTTAAGACGCTGCAGGATCGGCAGCATAAAAGCGAACGTTTTTCCTGTTCCTGTCTGTGCCTCCGCAATAATATCCGATCCTTGGAGCAGAATCGGGATTGATTTTTCTTGTACCGGTGTCGGTACCGCAATTCCCTGCAAACGCAGAGCTTCATTCCATTCGGGCAGAATGCCCAACTTATCAAAACCTACCAAATTTTTCACCTCATGGTTTTATTTCGAGCTATTTTATATTCGTCTACCTTAAGCAACATGATAAGCAATTATTCTACTTCATGAACCGGCGCATCATAACAGACCCGGTCTTGGAAGGATAACGAAATTTAATATCAAAAGCATTGGTTTGCTTAAGGATACTTTTCATATGTGAGAATGCAGTGAAGCTGTACTCTCCGTGATAATTGCCCATGCCGCTTTCCCCTACGCCGCCAAATGGCAAATATGGTGTAGCTATATGCATAAGTGTATCATTAATGGACCCTCCACCAAAAGGTATTTGTTCAACAATTCGGTCTTGAACAGACTGATTGACCGTAAAGAGATACAAAGCGAGTGGTTTTGGTCTAGTATTTACTGCCTCTATCACTTCGTCCAGGTGCTTATAGGTCATCATCGGTAAAATGGGTCCGAATATTTCCTCCTGCATAACCGGACTATCCCAGGACACTTCATCCAATAAGGTCGGTGCTATTTTCAGGGATTCAGGGTCTGTCTCCCCGCCAAGAACAATGGAGCCGTTCGTGAGAAAAGATTGTAATCGTTCAAAATGTCTAGGAGAAACAATTCTTCCGTAATAATCACTTAACAGGGGTTCCTTCCCGTAGAATTGTTTGATTGCTTTTTCATATTCCGTGACAAATGCATCTCTTACACTCTCATGAACCAGTAAATAATCAGGAGCAATACATGTTTGCCCGCTGTTTGTCAGTTTCCCAAATGCAATGCGTTTTGCTGTAAGCTTCATATTCGCATCATGATGAATGATACATGGACTTTTTCCGCCGAGCTCCAGCGTCACAGGAATAAGACGCTCGGAGGCGGCTTTCATAACCAGCTTACCAACCGCAACACTGCCTGTGAAAAATAGGTTGTCAAAAGGTTCAGCGAGCAGCATCTCGCTTGCCTCAACACCGCCCTCTACAACCGTTACATAAGCAGGATCAAATACTTCTCCGATCATCGAAGTGATGACAGCAGATACATGCGGCGTCAGCTCCGATGGCTTAATCACTGCCGTATTGCCGGCTGCAATCGCTCCGATCAGGGGAGAGATAGCCAGCTGGAATGGGTAATTCCAGGGAGCAATAATCAGTACGCTGCCATAAGGTTCAGGGACAATATATCCCTTACTGCCAATATGGGTTTTTGCCGTTTTTACTTTTCTAGGCTTCATCCACTTTTTCAAACGTTTAGAAACGAATGAAATTTTCTCAAATAAAATACCGATCTCGGTCATATATGCTTCTTGGTCACTTTTGCTTAGATCAATCTTCAGTGCTTCGAGGATTTCAGATTCTCTGCGCCGAATGGCCTCTTTCAGTAAATCTAGCTGCTTTATTCTTGCTTCATAACGCCGGGTTGCGCCCGTTCTATAGTAAAGTTTCTGTTTATGTACGATTTCACTTACGTTCATTATGGACTTACCCCCTGTCATTACACGACTAATTACCAAACCAAGATTCTAGATGAATTTGTTTCTTGTTCCTGATTATACATGGATTCCCTCTAAGTACAAAGCTCCCCCGCCCTAGTCTAGGGTAGAGGAGCTTTGACTTCATCCCTTTATTGTTTTCTTGATCGGATCATCGAAATAATAAGCCATAATACCATGAAAGCAGCAATAATCATGCCAATTTCGAGCAGCGGTACATGCCAGACCTGCTCCATCTTGGAAGCACCGATAAACAGACCTACCATGAGAATACAAAAAGAAAGGAGTACGATGCTGAGAGATAATTTATTGGTGATTTGGTCCAGCTTATGTTCAAATTGTTCAATTTCGGGAATGCTGATCTCGACCTTCAGTTTACCTTTACTGATAATGGAAGACAGCAGCCGTGCTTGTCCCGGCAAGTCGATTAACGTTTCTAACAGCTCCGTTATACCGCCGAGCACTTTTCCTTTAATCCGTCTTGAGCTAAACTTTTCACGCATCAGCTTCCGGCCAAAAGGTTCTGCCATATCAATAATACTAATGGAAGGATCTAAATTCTCAATCACCCCTTCAAGCGTCACGAGTGCTTTGCCTAGTAAGATTACATCCGATGGCATAGTTACTTGGTGTCTTTGCGCCACGCCAAATAAATCATTCAGCGCTTGCCCGATACTGATACTGGAAAAAGGAAGATCATAATAATCGTCCCGGATTCGGTCAAGGTCTCTGCGAAGGGATGCCATATTGGTGCCGTCTGGAATCATACCAAGGCGCTGTATAGCTCGCACCATTCCTTCGGTATTCTTTCGCATCAGCGATATGATCAGGGAAGAAAGCTGCTCTTTTAAATCCTCATTAAGACGTCCGACCATTCCGAAATCAAGGTAAGCCAGTGCCCCATTTTTCATGACCATTAGATTGCCTGGATGGGGGTCTGCATGGAAGAAGCCTTCTATAAAAATTTGGTGCAGCATCGAATCTACTAATCGCTGCGCTATATTTCCGAGATCATACCCTTTCGCAGTCAGTACATCCCGCTGATTCAGCATGATCCCATCCATATACTCCATCGTCAGTACTCTTGCAGTTGTGTAGTCCCAATAAATAACAGGGACATGAACCTCTGGGTTCTCCGCAAACTGCAGCCCGACCTTTTCTGTATTTCTTCCTTCATAGCTGTAATCCAGCTCTGCAAGTAGAGATACTGCAAATTCACTCACCATCTCCTGCAATTGATACCTGGTTACCCATTCCCATCTGCGCTCGGCAAGCGCAACAAAATCTTTGAGAATATTTAGGTCACGCTGAATAACAGGTGATATGCCCGGTCTCTGAATTTTGATCGCTACCTGTTCTCCGCTCCGCAGTCTGCCGATATGTACCTGACCAATACTCGCAGCTGCAAGAGGGGTATCATCAAATTCTGTAAGGAGTTCTTCAAGCGGACTGTTCAGCTCCTGTTCAAGTAACCCTCTTGCAATCTCTGGTGAAAAAGGAGGGACTTGATCTTGAAGTTTGGTCAGCTCCGATATAATCCCTGGAGGCAGCAGGTCAGACCTCGTACTTGCAAGTTGTCCTAATTTGACAAACGTCGGCCCTAGATCCTCTAGTACATGTCTTATCCGCTCCCCAAGGGTTTTGGCTTCTGGACCTGTCTCATGGGTAATCCACCTTCTGGGTAAAGATAGCACCTGAAAGAAGCTGATTTCTTCCACAATATAGCCGAAGCCATGACGCATCAGCGCCATGGCAATTTCTCTATATCGACCGGCATTTTTAATATGCACTACCATTTATTCAATCTCATTTCCTTTAGGAGGCTGCTCTATTTCAGGCGTTGACGTAAGAATCGGAGTTTCTGGTTTTTTCGCAGGCTGACTCGCTTCGAGTGCAGACAGTTTCTGTTCCAGTTCTTCGATCCGCATGTTTAATCGGTTTACATCTGTTTTGGTGGGTACGCCCAGATCAATCAGCACTTTCTCCACTTGACCTTCAATCATTTTCTTAAAGCCGGTTTGTTCTTCATTACCACGTTCCATAAGCTTATCAATGAGTGCCTTAGATTCAGATGGAGCCAGTTCTCCGCGTTTGACGAGATCCCCTACAACACTCTCCACTTTCTCTTTACTAACCAGAGTAAGTCCTAGTCCGAGTGAAACCGCCTTTTTAAACAAATCGCTCATGCCGCTTTTCCTCCTTCTGAAAAAAACTGATTTTATACTAGTATATACCTATATTACCCAATCAAGCGAGAATGGGTCCGATCTCTAGTTCATCTGCAATTAGAGTCTTGGCTTTGTACGGGTAGCCCACATTGCCGACTGTAAGAGAAGCCGTCTGAATGATTCATTATTAAAAGAAGGAACCGAATGTCCTGGCATTAGATATACAACACGCCCCATGCCATAGTTATGAGCCCAAGCTGCAGGCCACGATTTTCCATCTTCATTCATATACTCAAGAAGAACCGTGATATCAGCGAAATTATCGAATTCAATCTCGTAAGGTTCCTCTTCCATTGAAAAATTCTCTATTCCTGACACAATAGGATGAAGCGGATCTGTAACTTGGAACCTAAGTTCACGCGGAGCAGGATGACCTGTAAATCTGCCGCCTAGTAATTGAGCTACTTCATAACGATTGTGCATGGATATCCCGTTATGCAGCACCAGGAGAGCGCCTCCTCCGCTGACATAACTAAGTAGTCCAGCAGCCTGCTGCGGAGCAATAGCTCCCTTCCAATCGTCCAGATAAGAAATTAGCAGATCATAGCCAGCCAAGTTCTCCATTAACATCAAATTGCGATTTTCACTGCACTGTACGGTCATTTCATCTTGCAAGATACGGCTGACTTCTGCGTCAACTCCTTGCAAGGGGTGATACATGGGATGTGTATAATCTCCCAATAGTAATGCTTTTTTTCGACTCATAACCATTTCTCCTTTGCTCTGCTTTTGTCTGATTCATTTCGTTTCATTTGCTTACGCAAAGCAAGAAAGGCGCAAGACCCTTTCCTCGCTTATATGATCATATCTATCCTTACCGCCCTAGAGAGGTAAAATTAGAAACGAATTAACTTCATGGTCTGTTGACTTGCCTAGTATAGCCGCAATCGTTCTTCTAAATCCATAAGTTACATAACAGACAAAAAGCTTTGTATTTACTTCTTTTGAATTCGGCGCTATTCGGAAATACCCTTTATTCATTCTGTGAGTTTACCATATTCGTCATATTATTCCGTATAAAAACAAACAAATCACAGAAAAAGATCTCTGCGATTTGTGTTATTCACGATTTTATACTTCAGGAGGCAATTCCTCACCATCTTGATATCGTGGTGTTTCCTCTTCCGGCAGCCTTGTCATTTGAATTCGGCGAATACGCTGTTTCCCCACTTCCAGCACTTTGTACCGAAAACCTCTGAATTCAAATTCGGGGCGTTCTTGTTTTGTCGGAATTCGGCCGATGGTACCCACCATAAACCCACTAAGAGTATCGTACTCTTCTTCCGGCAAACTTGCTTTTGTAATCTGGCTTACTTCATCCAAATGAGCAATCCCTGTAAAAATGTAGGTGTCTTTATCGACTTGTTCAAAGATCCACTCTTCTTCATCATACTCATCATAAATAGAGCCGACAATCTCCTCAATCAAATCTTC
Organism: Paenibacillus polygoni; assembly: GCF_030263935.1. Taxonomy (NCBI): domain Bacteria; kingdom Bacillati; phylum Bacillota; class Bacilli; order Caryophanales; family Paenibacillaceae; genus Paenibacillus; species Paenibacillus polygoni. The sequence goes on from NZ_CP127162.1 coordinate 4,629,858, forward strand.
GATTGTAATGAGACCTGCTGTACCTCCGTATTCATCGACCACGATTGCCATATGAACTCGGTTTTGTTGCAGTTCTTCGAGAAGGTCGTCCCCTTTTTTCGATTCAGATACAAAATAAGCAGGACGGATGATATCCATAATGCTCATCGGTTTAGCGGTATCTCTTCTAAACTGAACAATCAAGTCTTTTACATGCAGAATCCCAATGATATTATCGACACGTTCTTCGAATACAGGAAACCGGGTATACTGCTCAGATTGCACAATTTCCAGCACGTCTTCTAGCGGAGTATCCGCAGAAATGGCGATCATATCCGTACGATGAGTCATCATATCCGATACATCTTTGTTATCAAAATCAAATATGTTGTGGATAATCATCTTTTCACTTTGCTGAATCGTTCCTCTTTCAAGCCCTGTATCTACAAGCATCCGAATTTCTTCTTCGGAAGCTTCCTCATCTTCCGCGTTGGGATCAATACCAAACAAACGAACGGTAAGATTCGTTGATACCGTAAGCAATTTTACAAAAGGATTAACGACCTTAGACAACACACTTAGCGGACTTGATACCGCAAGTGCAATTGCTTCTGCCTTTTTCATCGCGATCCGTTTCGGAACAAGCTCCCCAAATACAAGCGTAAAGTAGGAAAGTATCAAGGTAATAACAATAACCGATACGGAAGATAGCACAGAAGGTGAAATAGTAACACCTAGCGACAACACATAATCCACAAGCAGGGATGCAAATTTATCTGCCGCAAAAGCACTGTTTAGAAATCCAGCAAGTGTGATTCCGATCTGGATGGTGGATAGAAAGCCGGTTGGTTCCTCCAGCAACTTCTCCAGTTTCTGTGCACGTTTATTTCCTTCGAGCGACAAGATGCGAATCCGATTATCATTAATGGAGATCAGTGCCATCTCAGAAGCTGCAAAGAAAGCATTAACGACAAGTAAGATGAGAATGACTAAAATATCAAACCCCAATGGCTGTGGCACCTCCTAATTCATGAGTCCACTCCAGGAAATCCTGTGAGTGTCTACATATGTACAATATAAATAATAAGTCTCTTACCTATCTAAACACAAATTTGAGTAACGACACGTTTAGTCATACACCTTTCTAATCTCAATAACGCAAAAACACCTCACCTCTTCTGGTCAGGTGTTCTTGCCCTATAGGTTGTAACAAGATTGCCCTTCTTATACTCGCTCTTTCTCAGCAAAATACTTACCTAATGAGACGATCATACTTCCCATCCGCTCTTCTTCGGGAATCACCTTAGGGGGTACTCCTTCTTCCACCATGGCTTGGGCAGTTACCCTGCCAACCGCAGCAGCAACCACATCCTCTTCAAAGCGTTGTTTAAGATCTGCCAGCTTCCCATGCTTTTCTGCATAGGCTGTAAGAAAGCGAATCTGCGGAGCACTCGTAAACGTAACTGCATCAATTCTTTGCTGAAGAATATCTTCGAGCAGTTCATTGAGATCCGTATCTTGAGGAGGCACATGCCGATAAGGAAGAACTTCCTTAATTTCAGCTACTCCTCTCTCCTTAAGCCAAGCCATAAGGCGCGGAGCAGATTCTCCATGAAGCTGAACGAGAATTCGTTTTCCCTTAAGATCATAATTCATAAGCTCACGTATGAGTCCTGATGTACTTCCATCATCATCTCTAACATCAGGTGTCAAATTCCGCTTACGAAGTGCATTCACTGTCTTATAGCCGCGTGCTGCAATTTGTGAATGCTTTAAAGCCTCAAGCAGCTCATCTTGTTGCTCCAGCTGCTCAGCTGCCTGAAATATCGCATCAAGCCCCATCCCTGTCGTAAGGATCGTCCAATCGGGTGGACTTTTCACCCAAGCTTCTATACTGCTTTTCAAATGTTCATCATCCACAAAAACCGTCCCTTGTGCCGGTCGCAGCAGTGGAGTCCCGCCTAACTTTCTCACAATCATGGACATTTCTTCCGACTTTCTCGGCCCAGCAAGTGCCACTTTTTTCCCAAGTAAATTTTGTGCCATTTCTTATGAATCCCCCTCCAGGCTTGTTGTCCTGCTCATGCTATCTGCGGTTTCTTCGGAATAAACGATCTACTGCCACATACCTACTGCCTGCTACAGCAAGCGTGATTCCCATTCCAATCAGTGCAACATCGAGCTCATAGCCTCCAATAAACCCACTCTCTGCCTTCGCAGTAAAGATAGCTGCGAATAGAATAACAACAAATAGAAGACTAACAATTCGTGTAAACAAACCAATAATTAAAAATACCCCGCCAAAGAACTCTACCAATCCGACAATGGTAGCCGCCGAACCCAGCAGACCGAGACTAATAAAGTAGCTTTGTGTATCCTCCATGCCTTGGAATTTGGTGATACCATGAATTAAAAAAATGGCTCCAAGTACGAGTCTAGTAATTAGAAGTCCAAGCTCCATGTTTCGAGTCTGGCTTTGATTTCGATTGCTATACATTTTCTCATTCCTCCTGCGAATTCATATTTTTTTATTTTCTTAATTTCAGTTATCGATCAATGAGGAACAACGTTAAATACAGCAAACAATGCAATCAGAATGAAGACGGAGCATAGCAAACTTGAGCCGGATATTCGTAAAGGCAGCTCCTTCTCCGGTTCCAAAATCCAGGCAATTCGGTCATTGACTGTACTTTCCGCAGCAAAAGAAGAAACTACACCGCTCTGAAAGCCAGAATTCACTGATGTACCCAGCAGCTTAAGAAGGGCTCCACCCAAGCCGATAGGCGTACCGGCTCTCGTAATGGCATCGTGATCTGCTATCATCTCGCGAACCATTTTGTAATTGAATAGTATCGATTTTAATATAGGTATATATCCAAGGGTAGATACACCAAGTGTAAGAAGAAACGTCTTAAGCGGGTCGTAATGCCGTAGATGATAGTGTTCATGATAGAGTACAGCTTCCAATTCTTTCTCATCTAACAGCTGAATTAGTCCCGATGAGATCACAATTCGCCGTCGGAACAATCCACAAGTAAGGGCAACCGGTTCATTCGTTCCGATTACCACTAGATTCTTGCGAAGTGTGAGGTTCGGATACCGCCCCGCATAATACGCCGTGAGATTAAAATCAGTTAATTGGTATATGTATTTTAAGGCGCGAGCCCCGCCAATCAGCTGGGTACATATATAGTAAATAATGAATAGAAAAGTTCCTGCAACAAATACGTTTAATAAATGAATAATAGACAACAACCCAAACTCTCTCATCCAGTGAGTACACCATGTAAATAGATTAAACGTAGATTGCCAGCCCCAGATCATATGAACTACATATAATCCCATTTGAATATAAACAGCCCCGCATATCAGAATCCCGCAGCTAAATAACACCCTGGAACGCAGCGCCCACTTCACGGTAGATCCTTCTTCCACTGCTTAATTCGGAGCTCAAGTTGTTTAATTAACTCGGGATCGGCAACTTCAACCGCATCGAGCATATGGGTAACCGCAATGGAACCAAACTGGTCCATCAGCTCATGTGTCAGTTCTTTCGACTGCGTATCCATAAACACCTCCCTTGATTGAACCGGGCGATACTTTGAGGTCCTGCCTTGAAGTGTTTTGACGAGTATCCCTTTTTCAACAAGCCTGTTCATCACGGTCATGACCGTATTGAAGCTCAGCGCTTTATCCTCTTCCAGTTTTAATTGAACCTCTTTAATGCTTACCTCTTCCTCATTCCAGAGGACGTCCATAATTTTTGCCTCCAGAGGACCAAAGAAACGGTTAAGACCTTGCTCTCCCACCTTAAAGTGACTAATCCTCATCAGCACCCCTCCACACTACCCATTGTATTGTCTCTCTTTCCTTTGTCAACATATGATTCCACTCACATCCAGTTTTTCATAAGAAAAAAACCGAGCAGACAGAAAAATTCTGACAGCTCGGTTTCTTATGAAATTTAGAAATTTATTACTTAGTTGGCGGCATAAACTCACGAATATCTACACCAAGACCTTCTGCTAGAATCATACCTAATCTATGATCTGCTCGAATGAAGTTGCAGATCGCGCGAAGCTGTGTCTGCTCCGGTGTTTGTTTCAAATCTTCGATAAGATTTCTGTGGAAGTTTACTTTTTCCTGTTCGGTGAAGCTGCGATACGTATCCCCCGCTTGTTTGAAATCATCTTCTGTTTTTTCAATCGGTTCACGGGTAATATGCCCGCTGATCGCTACTTTAGAATCACGATATTTCGGGTCTTCCTTCGGGCTGTCAGGAGAGCTGTTTGGCTCATAATTATATTCCGAAGGATTCTGGTTCATCTGCATAAGACCATCGCGCTGATAATTGTTCACTTTTGCATAAGGGCAGTTAATGGGAATCTGTGTATAATTCGCTCCCAGACGGTGACGCTGTGTATCTGGATAAGAGAACAACCGACCTTGAAGCAGCTTATCTTCCGAAGCTTCGATTCCCGGTACAAGAACACTTGGGGAGAAAGCAACCTGCTCCGTTTCCGCAAAGAAATTCTCTGGATTACGGTTCAGAGTCATGCGCCCAACCGTCTCGAACGGATATTTATCTTCTGGCCAAATCTTGGTCGGATCAAGCGGGTCAAACGTAAGTGCATCGATATCTTCAGGATTCATGATTTGTACTTTAAGAACCCACTCTGGATAATCACCACGTTCAATTGCATCATACAGATCACGAGTGGCATGGTTAAAATCTTTTCCTTGCGTCTCTGATGACTCTTCTGAACTGAAATTACGAACGCCTTGCTGTGTTTCCCATTTATATTTAATGTATACCACTTCATCTTGATCATTGATCCATTTATAGGCGTGAACACTGAATCCATCCATCTGACGGTAATTCGCTGGCGTACCGTAGTCGGATAACAACCATGTCATCATGTGAGTAGACTCAGGAGTTAGTGTCATGAAATCCCAATATCTAGCTGGATCTTGAATATTGGTTCTAGGTGATGGTTTTAAAGAGTGAACCATATCTGGGAATTTAATCGCATCACGGATAAAGAATACGGGCAGGTGGTTGCCGACTAGATCATAATTGCCTTCCTCCGTATAGAATTTAACCGCAAAGCCGCGAGGGTCCCGAGCCGTCTCTGGAGATCCCTGTCCATGAATTACGGTAGAGAAACGTACAAAGACAGGTGTCTCTTTTCCTTCTTCCTGTAAAAAAGCAGCTTTTGTGTACTTGGACATTGATTTTTCTACTTTAAAAACACCATGTGCTCCCGATCCGCGTGCATGAACAACGCGCTCTGGAATACGTTCACGGTCAAAGTGAGCGATCTTTTCAATCAAATGATAATCTTCTAGTAAAGTTGGACCTCTTCTTCCTGCCGTTCTAGAGTTCTGATTATCACCTACAGGTGTGCCTTGATTGGTAGTTAAACGTTCTGTCATATAGGGGTCACCCTTTCCATTCATTTTCTATATTTATATGTGTAGTTAGATTTAATCTAAATTCATATATAGATTGTAGCATGGAGCTATGCTTTTTTTCATGAGAATAGGATGAATGATTTGTGATTACAAAATGAAATCACTCTTACATATTATGAAGAAATGAAACTCTTTATGAACAAAACGAAAGCCCCTGAATGTTTGCACATTTAGGGGCTTTATTTCTTAGTCAGCAAGACGATAACCTACGCCGCGGACGGTAATAATATATTTAGGATCAGAAGCCTGATCACCCAGTTTTTTACGAAGGCTTTTGATATGAACATCTACCACGTTGCTCCCGCCGGTAAAATCCGTTTCCCATACTCGGCTGAGCATCTCCTCACGCGATATAACCGAACCTTTCGCATTCATGAGGATGAGCAGAAGATCATATTCCGTCTTGGTAAGGTGAACCTGCTCCTCCTGTTTAAGGACCAACATTCGCTCCAAATCCACTCTCAGATCCTTAAAGACCAAGGTATCAGTGCTGGTTGTTTGAACCGTTTGTTCTTGTCTTGGTACGGCACGGCTGATAATACGCTGCACATGATACAGTGCTTCATGAGGTCTTCCCGGCCAAACCAGCAATTCTTCCTGAAGCATCTCAGGTGCTGCACCGCGAATAAATTTCTCACTCACAAGGAACAAGTTCTGTGAAGAAGTCGATTCCTTTAGCTTCATCTGAAGATCAAGTGCATCCTGATCATCATAAGAAGTCACGTCATAAATCAGTAAGTCATGCGGAATGTTATGATATAGTTCAGGCTCAAGCCTGTGAAACATCATGACATCAAAGCAACGATCTGTCAGAACTTTAACCAAATCATGTACTTGATTCAGTGTAGGACTGATTAAGAGAATTCGCTTTGTCACCGCACAAAAAGGAACGGTATCTTCTTCCGGCTTATTTAGCCATTCTGAAGATTTATCCTGTGAAATACGAACAGACGCATAAGGATATTGATTTTTATTCACTAATTCTTCCGCTTGCTTTGGCATTCTGGACATACACCCCCAAAAACGACATGCACATGGCCAATCTCATATTCTGTTTCTTTTGCAACAGATTCCGTCCAAGGTCCGGGTACTTCTGTCATTACCTCATCTACCTTGCCGCAAACTTCACAAATGATGTGTTGATGGTCATCTGTTCTCGCGTCATATCTGCTGGCTGTCTCACCGAGCTTCAGTTCAACGATTAATTCTTTCTCAACCAGATACCGCAATGAATTATATACTGTACCATAAGCTAAGTTATACCCTTGCTGTGCAAGCATTGTCATTACCTCTGCTGCTGTTGGGTGGTTGTGAGCATTCTTCACTACATCATAAACAGCTTGACGCTGCGTTGTTAAATTTAATGTTCTAGGCATAAGATCATCAGATCTCCTTCTATTATAAAATGATTCCGCATCATTAGTATTTATTTTTAGATTAAGTATAAATCTTAATTCATAACCAGTCAATCCCTGTATAAACGGTGTACTGATCTGGTTTAATGAAAACAAAAAAGAGCTAAGTGAAATCCTAGTGTAGACTGGATCTGGATTTCACCTAGCTCTCTGTAGCTTAAATCTAATACGTTTACTCCGAAAGTATGGACTCAATCTTATCTTGTATTTCTTCGCTGAGCTCTATACCTGAAGCTCCTATATTTTCTTGGATCTGTTCAGGCCTGCTCGCACCCACAAGCGCACTGGAGACATTCTTTTGTCTTAAGATCCAAGCCAGTGCAAGTTGTCCCACCTTCACATCAAGTTCACTGGCAACGCCGGACAGCTTGCGTACCTTTTCAAGTTTTTCCTGGCTTATTTTCTTATCATCCCATTTAAGCTTTGCCGCCCGGCTGTCTTCAGGAATGCGAGAAGCATCATTATATTTACCTGTCAGCAGGCCTTGTGCAAGCGGAGAATAGACAACTTGTCCGATCCCTTTTTGCTCCCCAAGCGGAATAATCTCGTCTTCAATATAACGTTCGAACATATTATATATAGGTTGGTTAACCACAATTCGGTCCAGCAGATAACGATCTGCAATCCCTAGCGCTTCTTCCATCTGAGCTGCAGTCCACTGGCTTACACCAACATAGAGCACTTTTCCTTGACGTACGAGGTCATCGAGTGCACGAAGTGTCTCCAGAAGAGGAGTACCCGTATGAAAACGATGGCAGTAATAAATATCTACATAATCTGTGCCCAGTCGCTTCAGAGAAGCATTGCACTGTTCCATAATATGTTTACGGGATAAACCTTGGTCGTTCGGACCATCGCCCATTTTACCGAAGACTTTTGTAGCTAAAACATAAGACTCACGTTGATAATTCTGAAGTGTCTTGCCTAAAAGTTCCTCTGCTGCTCCACGTTCATACACATTCGCTGTATCAAAGAAGTTCATACCTGCATCGTAAGCCGTCTCAATGGAACGTACTGCATTCTCCTGCTCGACATACCCACCATAGGTCAGCCAGCTCCCAAGGCTAATTTCACTGACTTGTAAGCCGCTGCCGCCTAATCTTCGGTACTTCATCTCTCCATATAACCTCCCATTCAAAAATATGTAATAATTCCCATTATACATTACCCCTTCAGAATAAGGATGAATAAGAGAGTCTTAATGAATCATTGACCGTTTATTTTTAAAAGTGTAAAATTACACTAATCACAATAACCAAATGTTACCTATTGTTATAGAGGTACAGGCGGGAAGGAGCTTAATCATAATGACAAAAGAGCAGCTCATTCAGCTCTTATCCGGTAAAATCAAGCTGGTACGTAAGGAAATGGGATACACCCAAGAGCAAATGGCTGAAGTGCTCGGCATATCTAAAAAAACACTGGTCCAAATTGAAAAGGGCCGTTCCAAAGCAAGTTGGACTGCTGTTGTTGCTCTTGTAGCTTTGCATACTGAAAGTTTAACGGTCCAATCTATTCTCGGCGAAGAACCGATGGAGATTATCGAAATGGCCGCACATAGCATTCTGGAAAGACCGAAAGGCAGAACGCTTGGAGGTAAACTTTGGTGGAACGAAATTGAACGAGAAGGCGATTATATTTTGCAGCAAAATATGATCAGTATGCACTACCGGATTCTCGATACTGCTCATATTCGCTGGTACAGCACATTTGATCAGGATGAAGCGCATGCAAGACTTACAGATCTAGCTAATTCTGTAGACTGGGATCGCCGGGTAAGTCATGATCCTAAAAAAAGTTTCAGTCTATGAAAATTTTGCGCTCCCTTCGATCCCGCTGGACATGCTGGCTCGCCTTTCTATCCATTCTCATTATTGTTGATGACTATGTACAATGGGATTCCAAACATCTGGGTCTCTTTTTGACGGGACCTATAAATACACAGCTTCATTTTGATTATGGTGATCCAGTGGATATCTACATCCATTATGCAGTTCACCTATTAACCTGGATAGTAATTGGACTTATTCTAGATGGTCTTACGAATTACATTCGCAACTGGAGAAAACAGTACAGGAATAAAGCCATCTCACCTCAAAAAAGACCACAGCGGTAACAGCAAGTTTTCATCGTTACATAAAATGGACCGGTAAAGAAAGTCGGCTTTAACGACCTCTTCTCTACCGGTTTTTTATATACATTATAGAAAGTGGCCCCTGCTATACGCTTTGGACGATACGTTCAGCTCGGATCTGCACATCCTGAAGAAGCACCTTCTCATCTATCGTTAGTAACCTCCGGTTTCGCATCAGTATCTTTCCATTCACAATGGTCGTGTCCACATCGGCACCGCTTACGCCATAAGCCAGCAGTGACTCAAGCTGATGCAGCGGTGTAAGATGCGGTTTATTCAGGTTGACCAGGATCAGATCCGCTATCTTACCTACAGATAAGGTACCGATCTCATGATCAAGCCGCAATAACTTTGCACCACGAATTGTTGCCATCTTAAGTACCTCTTTTGCAGGGAGGACCGTGGGGTCGCCATATTGTAATTTCTGCATCCATGTGGCTGCTTTCATCTCTTCAAACATATCGAGTGTTGTGGCACTGCCCGCTCCATCCGTACCGAGTCCCACCGTTACACCTTCTTGTTGCAGCTTATAAACAGGAGCAATCCCGCAGCCCAGCTTCAGATTACTTACCGGATTATGAGACACCCCGCCTTGCATCCCTTTGAGGAGCTGAATATCCGATTCGCTGAGATGCACACCATGAGCCAATAGCACATGACACTGATCAAACAGCCCAAGGGCATGCAAATATTCCGCAGGGGTCTGTCCATATTTCTGACGTATGGTTGATACTTCCTCCACCGTTTCCGCTAGATGAATATGAATGGGGATATCCCGTTCCTCACCAAGTCTAATTACCTGGCGTAAAGCGTCTGGCGGACAGGTGTAAGGAGCATGCGGGCCGAACATCGTCGTTATTCGTCCTTCCGCTTTACCATGCCACTGATCGATCAGAGCCAGCGCCTCTGTCATTCTTGCTCCACCATCCGGTTCATGAAATACGAGTCCTCTTGCCAAGGAAGCTCTCATTCCCACTTCCTCCACCGTTTCTGCAATCGCACTCATATGAATGTACATATCTGCAAAAGTTGTGGTTCCTGATTTAATCATCTCTGCCATGGCCAGCCGCGCACCTGCCCGAATATCTTCTTCTGTCATATTCGCTTCGGCGGGCAGTATTTTCTGATCAAGCCAGTCCATCAGTTTCAGATCATCCGAATAAGCCCTAAGTAAGCTCATTGGGCTATGCTGATGGGTGTTAATAAGCCCCGGCAATACCGCATATCCGGTCCCATCGATTACTTCATCCGCCTCATCCGCCGAGCAGTCTCCCCGTTTTATAATCCGATCATGTTCAATAAGCAGATCTCCCTTATAAGGAGTACCTTCTTCTTCCATCGTAACAAGCCAAGCATTCTCAATTTTCAGTCTCATCTTCATGACCTCCTTTGTGATACAAAGAAGCGTAAAGGATCACGCGGCGTGAAGGTCAACAACTAACTTATAAATATCCTCTAACCGGGACCGCGTAGATCAAATGAAGTCTTTTCTGGATTTCTTTCGTCTTGGTCACGTACCCCTGTTCTTCTAAGAAGCTAGTTAACCGAGAACGATCGGCATAATAGGATTTTTCAATATCAGTAATGACATCGTCTCTCCCATCTTCTCTGAGCATATGCAGATACTCTTCTCTCGCCTGATGATCCTCAAACATAAAATCGACGATACCAATACGTCCGTGGGGCTTCAAAATTCGCTTGATCTCAAGCAGCGCAAGCAGCTTCTGGTCTTCTGTAAGGTGATGGAGAGCGTAGCTCATTACCGCAAAATCAAATTGATAATCATCATAAGGAATCGCCAAAAAATTACCGAGCCTCACCTCATACCCCGGATGTTTGCGCTCTGCCTCCCTCAGCATGGCAATGGATTGGTCCATCCCCTTCATCTCTATCCCATTCTCCATAAATAAGGCAGCTAGATTGCCTGTCCCTGTTCCAAGATCGACCCCTTTCTCCCCTTTCTTTGGCTGAACAGCTTCCAGTACTTTTTGTAAGGCAGTACGGTAACTTGGATAGGCTCCATATTGCTGCTGTGTTTTTTCTACCCGTTCGTCATGATGGACAGCATGCGAGTCATAGTTCCAGTGGTCCCGCCAGGAAGACCGCAGTTTTTTCGCATACCGCAAGCTAGCCGTCCATTCATAGATATCATCCCACTCCAGCTTCGCCTGCTCCTTCCCTTTTGCAATGATTCGGTCGGTCGTTTCAATGGAGTGCCTGATCTCTACCATCTGAGAAAACAGAACCGCTCTTTGCAGCTCCAAATGATGAAGAACATCCTCACTGTCTCCTGCCTCCATCTCAGCAAGTACACAGCCGATCTCTTCTAAAGACATTCCTACTTCTCTTAAAGAAACAATCGTTTGGAGTCTTGCTGCGTCCTGTTCTGTAAACAGCCGATAACCACTGCTCTCCTGCTTGGCAGGCGTGATCAGGCCTTTCTCCTCATAATAACGAATCGTTCTTGCCGATATTTGAAGCCGCTCTGAAAGTTCCTTAATCAGCAACATATTCATATCACTGCCCCCTTATAAATTAAGTATAAACCTTCACGTAACGTGAAGGTATAGAGGTAGGCTTAGAGGTGGATTGGTTTACCAAGAAGACAGCAACCTTTCTCTGTTCAATAAAATTCCATTTTATCTGTGCTTGTAATCACAAGGCAGGCAGCAGGGAGGTGATAACTTTAAAGATGTAAACAAGATCAAAGTGAAGCTTTTATATAGATTGAATCAATTTCACAACACCTTTAGTTGCTTTAATCAGGAGGATATGAAATTGATTCAGATAAAAAATAGCAGAGGTGAAATCATGAGTGAATTAATTAATAACCGTGAAAATAGAGTTTCTGCGGATCGAGCGGATCGGATCCATATACTCAAGGATATGATTAAAGAGCTGCACCATGGAAAAAGTGTGGAGGAAGTAAAGGAAAAATTCAATCAAGCATTTGGGGAAGTATCAGTGGATGAAATTTCGGAACTTGAGCAAGTTCTCATGCAGGAAGAAGGAATACCTGTAACAGAAGTACAAAGACTATGCAGTGTACATGCGGCGGTATTCAAAGGTTCCATCCAAGATATACACCGATCTAACAAACCCGAAGAACAGCCTGGACATCCGGTCCATACCTTTAAAATGGAGAATAGGGAAATTGATCAACTTGTTAATTTTAAAATTGCTCTGCATCTGGATCGTTTTCTTAAGGACCCGGGGGAGTCAAATCGCTTGCAGCTGCTGGAGGATTTCAGTCTCCTATATGATGTAGACAAACACTACAGCCGCAAAGAAAATGTGCTGTTTCCTTTTCTCGAAAAATACGGTATTTATGGACCGACGAAAGTAATGTGGGCGGTAGATGACGGTATTCGAATTGGAATCAAAGAAGTCAAACAGAAACTCACTGCTTTTGATGGAGATGCCGAAGCATTAGTGGACCTGGCAAGACGTGTCTTAACCGAAGTCACAGAAATGATCTATAAAGAGGAACATATTTTATTACCTATGGCGATTAGTAAACTGACAGAAGATGAATGGCTTCAGATTGCAGCTCAAAGTGAAGAGATTGGTTACTGCCTGACTGCGCCCGATCAAGTGTGGATTCCCGAAAGAGCAGCGGAACCCGGCACAGGTGCCGGAGGAGAATCTTCTTCGCTGCAAGAAGGATTCGTTCGTATGAGTACCGGCACTTTGTCAGTTAAACAGCTCGAGACAATGCTCAATCATTTACCGGTCGATCTCACTTTTATTGATCAGAATGACATTGTACGCTATTTCTCACACGGGCCAGAAAGAATCTTCGTTCGGACCAAGGCGGTCATCGGCAGAAGTGTTCAGAACTGCCATCCTCCGCAAAGCGTTCATGTCGTTAATCAGCTGCTTGCTGATTTCAAAGCAGGTGTCAAAGACTCGGAAGATTTTTGGATTCCTTTTAAAGATAAGTATGTCTATATCCGCTACTTCGCTGTTAGAGATGAAGAAGGGACTTATCTAGGTACGCTTGAATTCACTCAAAATATTAAGCCGATCCAGGAACTGTCAGGTCAAAAACGGATACTCTCTGAATAAGAGGAGAGACGGTACTATAAATTGCATAATTAGTTCTGGAATACAAAAAGGGAACCGGAAAATCCGGTTCCCTCAGGTGGTAGTCCGAAAACAGCCACCGCTATTCAGTAACTATATTATACATTTCGCTCCTAAAATATGCAAGTAATGCCTAAATAAACTGTCTAAGTGTACTTAATTTATGTTTTGTATCTGGAAGAAAGATCTGATTGTATATGGTCTGTGGTATCTGACTCTTAGCGTCATCAATTGCTGATTCAAATCTGTTCATAGTTTTCATCAGTTCTGTCTTAGTTAATTTAAAGCTTTTTAGGAGGTAAATCACGAGTATGAAATAATCGACAATAGTGTTAAAGGTAATATTACGTATACTCGTGTCACGTTCAAGACTCTGTATTAACGCTCTATTTGGAGTGCTACTTCTAAACCGGGCATCAAAAATAACATCGTTATGAGCTATAGAGTTTCTAAGATCCTTTATTTGATAAATAATACTCTCGGTAAGCTTCCCGTTAGAATCAAACGCCTGATTAAGACCTAGTGATCTTGATATAGCGTTTTTAGCGTTAAGATTAGCAACAGAAACAAAATTTCCAAACTCTCCTATAGTAATAACTTCAAATATGGCCCAGATAGGGACGTTCTGATCATTCACGTAGAAATGCTGTATAACATCCTTCTTAGTATTGAAATTCCTTGTTAGAGTACCATAAAACTTTTCTCTCAATACAAGTCGTTTGCTTAGAGCCTTACGATATTGTTCTGAACCACTCTGGTATGTCTTGTAGTAAGTTAAAACTGTATCAAAGATCTCATTAAAACTTGATGTTTTACTTTGATCTAGAACTACTTCTAGTACATAGTTTTTGAGTGCAGTTTCAATGAACATAATATGTCTATAGAAAATGGACTTAAGATTCATGTCCAAATCATTTACGGCTAGTATTTCATTAAAATCACTATAATGTATTTGTCTTACTTGGTTCCCAGGAGTAGATATGTACCGATAACCCTTGAATCCATGATAATACCCTATATTACGAAGCCTTCTTTTTTGAGGGCCTCCCGATATATTAATCTTATGTGTGTTTCTTAGATATTGCATTAATTGATTAACAGTCTTTACTTGAGACACATCGCATCCCCCTTCGAACCTAGTATAGCACGGATAATTAACAAATTGTTACATATAACCATAAAATAAGGGAATGGTAAACATTACATTTATACTGTAGAGATAACCTCTATTACTTATGCAGCGGAGCTAAAAAGGTAGAAGCCAGTTCTCCCGCAGGCAAGGGACGGCTGTAATAGTAACCCTGAATTTCACTGCAATTACTTGCAACTAAGATATCCAGTTGATCCTTTGTCTCAATTCCTTCTGCAATCACGTCCATCTTCAAATGCTGAGCCATGGATATAATAGATGCTACAATGGCCTTGTCATTGTCACTTACCGCGATATCTTGGATAAAAGAACGATCGATTTTCAGTTTGTTAATCGGGAACATTTTTAAGTAACTAAGAGAGCTGTATCCGGTCCCGAAATCATCCAGACTAATCCGTATTCCAAGACTTGATAACTCCTCAAGAATCTCACTCGATGTTTCCGCATCCATCATCATACTTTCTGTAATCTCAAGTTCCAGATACGCCGGCTGGAGTCCCGTCTCTTCTAGTATTTTTTTAATATCTCTCGCAAGATGCGGCTGATAGAACTGTTGTGATGACAGGTTTACTGATACGGGAATTAAAGGCCCTCCTTCTTCATGCCATTTATGCATTTGTCGGCAAGCTTCACGAAGAACCAAAGTTCCCAGGTTCGTTATGAGACCAATCTCTTCTGCAACAGGAATAAATAAAGCAGGCGACAGTATTCCCTTCTCTGGATGATTCCATCTCACGAGCGCTTCTACTCCGATCAGCTTTGCTTCCCCTGCGTGGAACTGAGGCTGATAATAAAGTTCAAACTCTTCTCTCTCAATAGACTTTCGGAGCTCCCCTTCCAGTTCGACACGCTCCGTAATTTGAGCATTAAGCTCATTAGAAAAGAAATGGTAATTGTTTTTCCCCTGCTTTTTTACTTCATACATCGCCATGTCTGCATTGCGCTGCAGCTCTACGGCATCAACCCCATGCTGCGGATAAATCGCAATCCCAATGCTGGCAGTAACATAATACTCATTATCCTTAAGCTGATAAGGCAGACCCATTTCCGTAATGATCTGCTCCGCCAGCCGGACTGCTTCTTCTTCGTTCCTAATCTCTTTCAGCAAAATAGCAAACTCATCTCCGCCCATCCGTGAGATAACGACATTCTCACCAGCTAAACATTGCTTAATACGCTTACTCATCTGCTGTAAGAACAGATCACCATAGGCGTGTCCAAGAGAGTCATTAATGACTTTGAAACGATCCATATCCATGACCATGACGACAAAAGAATTGCCGCTTCCCTGCTGCTCTATAATCAAGTCTGATAGATCTTGATTGAACATCCGCCGATTGGGAAGCCCAGTAAGCTCATCATGAAAGGCAAGAAAATGGTTTCTTTCCTTTATTCTTTTTTCCTCCGTTACGTCTCTTGCGATAATGTAGTTCCCCATGACGTTTCCGTCGACAAGCACAGGGGCATTTACCATACTCAGGTCAATTTGTTCTCCACTGTGATGGTGGATCGCTGATTCATATCTAAGAATTTCTCCTTTTGAGGAGCGGCGATACATCTCTCTTAAGTATTCATGCTGATCGAACACAAAGATCGGAAGAATGGAGCTGATCGGCTTATATTTATAATTATCTTCATTGATTTTCATAATTTTTTCAGCTGCGGGGTTAAATCCAATAATGATATGTTCTGAATTAATAGAAATAATGCCGTCCTGATTACTTTCATATAAGGATCTATACCATTTCTCGCTTTCCTGTTTTGCCATCTCCTGACGTGCAAACCGTCTTGTTATATATAATCCTAGAAGAGAGAGTGCAAGTGTAAGTATTGAACCTATGGTAATAAAATAAGCGAGCCATTCCTGCTGAATCATCATGACCGCGGGCTCACGCTCAAGACTTATTTCATAGCGGGCCCCTGCCATCCCCGTGTAATGCATTCCAGCAATCCCTGTTCCCATTAATAACGCACTTGCAAATTTCTTCCCTCGTTCCCGGTACTTCTGATCTCCGAGGAAATAAAAAGTAAGTCCTAAAGCAGTAATCGATGCAGCGAAGGCAATTACAATAGATAACGTGAAATAGAAAGGATCATACGTTATTTTAAGATCAACTGCCTCCATCCCAATGTAATGCATTGTTGAGATTCCGATCGCAAAGAGAGAAGCACCTGCGAGCAACCTTCTTTTGGATACATTCGGATGAACAACAATATAGAGAGCAATGAATGAAGCGATAATAGCGACGAGGACAGATGCGATAATAATCTCAAAATTGTAGGAAACGGGAACCGTAAAGTTAACAGCAAGCATGCCGACAAAGTGCATCGACCATATTCCCATTCCCATAACAACAGCGCCATATAACAGCCAAAGTCCGTAACTTTTCCCTCTGGAGCTGCTAATGGTCTTGGCTAAATTCAGAACATTATACGAAGCAAATACTGCAATAACATAAGAGAAAAAAACAAAAAAGTGATCATAAGAATTGTGTATATGTTCTATATGCATGGACAACCTCTTCCACAAGTGGCGATCGCCACTAAAAATGACGTACCTGTATAATATATCGACCT
Source organism: Paenibacillus polygoni (assembly GCF_030263935.1). Classification (NCBI taxonomy): domain Bacteria; kingdom Bacillati; phylum Bacillota; class Bacilli; order Caryophanales; family Paenibacillaceae; genus Paenibacillus; species Paenibacillus polygoni. Next base: position 4,646,674 of record NZ_CP127162.1, read on the forward strand.
TGTGAACCTAAAATGTAACATTACAATCTGAGGGATAACAACTTATACGAAAGCGTGCGTTTATATAAAAAAGAGCATTGTTTGCCTGGCAAATGTGCCAAACAAGACAATGCTCAATGATTTAAATCAACAACAAAGGAGCTAAAACCCCTTCTACCCCTGCTTAGGCAATCGTAAATCGACTCATTCGAACGCCTTTGGGAAGAATAATATAAACATCCTGCACTCCTGCTGCTTCAGTAAGTGTAGTGAATACCGTCTGCCAGCCCTGTACTCCTCTGGCCGCGACTTGCGCCGTACCTGCAAGCTTCCCGTTTGGTGCGCCAAGTCGAATCTCAATCTCTGCATTTGAAAATTCACTGGATACACGTCCCGTAAAGCCCGCACTTCCCGCTCCAAAATCAGCTCCTTGATAGAGTACCCAGCTGGTATCTTCTAAAGATCTTACGCAGCTTCCGCTTTCTTTGCACTCATCCAGATCCACACCACTGTAGTCATCGTAATTCTCTGCACGTGTTTCAAGTGCCAGATTCCGAGGAGGGATCACCTCACCATTCACCTGAATGTCAGCGGTAACCTGAATATCTGCAGATGATCTTCCAATCAGAATACGATAGCTGCCTGTCTCTACACAGTATTTGTTTCGCGTTACATCCCAGAAGGCAAGCTCAGAAGCCGGTAATTCAAAGGTAACGGTCTTCGTCTCCCCTGGTGATAAGTGAATGCGGCGGAATCCTTTCAGGGTTTTGAGCGGACGCTTCACACGAGACTCGTTCGCACGAATATACAATTGAACCACTTCATCACTTGAAACTTGGCTAACATTCGTAATATCTACACGGACCGTAATTATATCTTCTTCACTGATCTCACTCGCACTCAGTCTAAGATTGTCATACTTGAAACTAGCATACGTTAAGCCATGACCGAATGGATACAGCACATCACCTTTGAAATACTGATACGTTCTTTCCGATTTGATAATGTCGTAATCTTTGATATGAGTCAGTTGATCTTCGGATTTATACCAAGTCATATTCAGTCTGCCTGCCGGTGCATAGTCCCCGAATAAGACATCAGCGATCGCATTTCCTATCTCCTGTCCTGCATGAGATGTATATAGAATCGCAGGGACGTTCTCTTCTACCCAGTTCATTGTAAAAGGATAGGCTCCCACAACAACGACAACTGTATTTGGATTCGCCTCATAAACCGCTTCTATTAGACGCTGCTGTGACTGAGGAAGCTCAAGACCCGGGCGGTCAATCTCTTCTTTTCCGTTAATCAGCGGATTATTCCCTACAAAAACAATCGCTGTATCCGCTGATTTAGCTGCTTCCACTGCTTCTGCTATACCGTCAGATACGACTTCAAGTTTAAATTTCTCTTCCGTTCCCACTTCAGTAATTGTTTCCTTCACAGCAAGCGCCGCAGTGCCGCCATTTGGGGCCGTTACTTTTTTGCCGTTCCAAGTACTGATTCCTATCGTACTATCTTCTTGGGGCAAGAGGTGAAGGATTTCTTTTACGAACCAGCCGTACGCTTCATCTGCAGAAGCAGTTAACTGCTCTTCGTCAGATGTAAGTAACTTGCCGCTCGATTCCGCTCGCAGCGTTACACTCCCAAATCCCCAGTCGGATAAAATAAACGTCTCTGCTGTGCCGTTCATTGCTACAGGCGGGTTCTCCCCGTCTAGTACCCCGACTTTTTTGCCGCTCGCAGCAGAAGTAAGAATGATGCGATCATTCGCATCACAGTATTGTACTTGTTTACCTGCAAGCTTCTTCTGAATTGCCTCAAGCGGAGTTACTTTATAAGGAAGGGTACCTGCATACCAATCCCGAAGGACCACGCCGCCAAGTTCACCGATAACAGCCGCACTTTGCAGCTTCTCTTTGTTCAGCGGGAGGGTATTCTGTTCGTTTTTCAAAAGAACCATTTGTTTCTTCGCTGCCTTTAATGATAAGGCTTTTGCTTCTTCGGTCATGAATACTTCCTCACCAATGGAGGCATAAGGATTCAGCTCGGCTGGATCAAATTCTCCTAGTCGGAAGCGCACACGGAATGTATTGAACAGTGCTTCATCAAGATCCGACTCCATTAGTGTCCCGATCTGGAGTCCTTCTCTTATGGCTTTTTTAGATAAATCCGCATCATCTGTAATACTGTCAATGCCGGCGTGAATGGATTCTACTACTCCCGGCGTATGAGAATCATAATATTTGTGATCATTGTGAATTCCCATCACATCACCTGCATCGCTGACGATAAAGCCATCCATTCCCCATTCGCCTTTGACGACTTCTTTGACAAAAGGATGCAGCAGTGCCGGCGTTCCATTAATGGAGTTGTAAGCTGTCATCATGGACTGGGCTCCGCCTTTTAAGAAAGGCTTCTCAAATGCTTTCAAATAATATTCACGCATATTCCTAGGATCAATACTTGAAGACCCGCTGCCGCGATCAACTTCATTATTGTTAGCCAGAAAATGCTTCAATGTCGCTATCGATTTATAATATTTAGGGTGATCTCCTTGCATCCCTTTGACAAGGCTCGTTGTCAGTTCACCTGTAAGCTCAGGGTCTTCTCCGTATGCTTCTTCATTACGTCCCCATCTTGGGTCGCGCTCCATATCTACCGTTGGTGCCCACAAGGTCAGCCCATTCACTTCTGGATTTCGTTTGTAAAATACCCTGGCTTCATCGCCAATAACCGAACCGATCTCTTCCATCAGTTCCGTATCCCACGTATGAGCGAGTCCTACCGGCTGCGGAAAGCTCGTCGCTTCACCCAACCAAGCGAGACCATGTGCTGCTTCAGTCCCATGTTTGTAAGCGTCTACACCAAGCCGCTCGATAGCGGGCTGATATTGCAACATCGATTCTATTTTTTCATCAAGCGTAAATCTCGAAATCAGGTCTTTTACACGCAGATCTAAATCAAGTTCTGTATCTTGAAAAGGAAATTGCACTGCTTTTGACATGTTCTCTTCTCCTTTGATCACCAAATTGGCTTATTTACCAATATTACCAAAAGTGAATCGCTTACAATACCCATATTTTATTTTCTAAAACGTTTTTTATAAGTCTAGTATAAGAGCCGATCTGCAGAAATAATAGGAGAAAAAACACACCGCTGGATTTATTTCTAAAATATATCCATACACAGAGTTTCTATTTATATGCAGGTGGTAATAATTGAAAAAAAAGATACGTATGTACCCTGAACTATTATTATAGGAGGTTTTTTGCTTTGAATAACCATATCGAACCTTGGTCTGCCACTGAGCTGCCCAAAACTCCAGAATCCATGTGGCGCGATACCACTCCTCTGCCTACCTTTCCTAAACTGCAGGAAAATCTAGTGACGGATGTAACAATCGTCGGGGCAGGTATCACCGGTATAACTACCGCTTATCTTCTTGCGAAAGAAGGATACAAAGTCACCCTGATCGAGGCAGGCATGATCCTTAATGGAACCACAGGACACACCACCGCCAAAATCACTTCCCAGCATGGTCTGATCTATAACGAACTCTTGCAGCACTTTGGCCATGAAAAAGCTCGGCTGTATTACGAAGCAAATGAAGAAGCCCTTCGTTTTATCCGCAGTGTCGTGACCGAGATGGAGATCGACTGCCAATTAAGTGAAGAGAATGCGTATATTTATCTTCAAGCAGAAGATGAGAAAGAACAGAAGAAGATGGAGGATGAATTTGACGCTTATAAACAGCTCAGCATCCCCGGTGTATGGCATGACCGCCTAACCATTCCTGTCCCAGCGGTATGCGGCATCAGTCTGCCAAATCAGGCACGATTCCATCCGCTGCAATACCTTAAGAAATTAACGGAGGAGCTTGTCAGCCTTGGTGTTCAAATCTATGAAAAGACAACAGCAGCGAATCTCGAAGAGAATGAGGATCATGTAAAAGTCTTTTTAGAGAATAGTGACCGCCATATTACAAGTAAATATGTTGTGTCCGCAAGTCACTTCCCTTTCCATGACCCTAGGCTGTATTTTGCCCGAATGCATGCCGAACGCTCTTATGCGATTGCCATTGAACCGGAAACCTCTTACGAAGGGGATATGTACATTAGCATTGATACACCGGAACGATCCCTGCGCTCTGTGCAGTATGGTGATAAGAATCTGCTGATTGTCGGCGGCGAGAATCATAAGACGGGACAAGGCATCAGTACACATGAGCATTATGAGAAACTCCTTACCTTTGCCGGTGAACATTTTGGTGTTAAAAAAGTATACTTCCGCTGGTCAGCACAAGACCTGATTACGATTGATAAGGTGCCTTTTATCGGTCCTATTGGAGGAGCCTACAACCGGGTATTCGTCGGAACAGGGTATGGTAAATGGGGGATGACAACGGGAACCGTTGCAGGAAGACTTCTTACCGATCTCATCATGAAGAGAAGCAATCCTTATGCAGAGTTATATGATCCGGGCCGATTTAAGGCAGATCCATCGATCAAAAACGCAATCAAAGAAAATCTGAATGTGGTAAAAGAATTAATTACAGGAAAAGTCGATCTTTCTCATCCTAAATTAGGTGATCTGGGGACAGACGAAGGCTCGGTCGTATGGCACGAAGGGAAACGGGCAGGCGCCTATAAAGACCCAGAAGGCAAAGTACATCTTGTAGATCGTACCTGTACTCATCTTGGATGTGAAGTGGAATGGAATTCAGGGGAACGCTCTTGGGATTGTCCGTGCCATGGGTCCCGTTATTCCTATGATGGAACGGTTATGGAAGGACCTGCTTCCGAACCGCTTAAGAAGCTGGATGCTTAAATTAGTCTTACTATGCTGAAGGAAATCATTACCCACCATAAATTACTTGTTTCTTATTTATAAAATTATGGTATTGAAAAGAACAGAATGTTGAATGTTGACCCTATACCATAAAATAAAACAGAAATAAGGGAGGCTCCCGCTATGGATCTACAAAGCGGTACACTATACTGGCCAACAACGGTGGGTAATGCTCCGGAGTATCCTTCATTAACGAAGGATATTTCTTGTGATGCACTGATTATTGGAGGCGGCAGTTCCGGCGCACAAAGTGCTTACAGGCTTGCTAAGCAAGGTTTACGTGTCGTTGTGGTTGATAAACGCACCATCGGCGGCGGAAGCTCTAGTACAAATACGGCACTCATTCAATATGCAGGTGACAAAAGTTTAGCTGAGCTGTCAGCAAGTTTCGGAGAAGAAACAGCCGTACGCCATCTAAAACTTTGCGAACAAGCGATTACAGATATTGAAGAAGCCTGTGCTAACATCGAGGATCAGGCTGATTTCATTAGAAGAGACAGCCTGTACTATGCTTCTACTGCTGAAGATGTGCCTGCCTTGAAGAAAGAGTATGATCTGTTATCCAAGCATGGATTTAAAGTTGAATATTGGGACGATAACCAAATTGCCGGGCTCTATCCTTTCCGCAAGGCAGGAGCCATATTTTATTCCAATGACGCTGAAATGAATCCGCTCAAATACATTTACGGGTTATTCCGGCAAGTAGAACAACTTGGAGGGAGAATATACTGCAATACGGAGATTACAGGAAAAACTTTTGAAAAAGATACTGCAGTTTTTAAGACAAAGAACGGCCATACTATCACTGCTAAATATGTCATCATGGCTGCAGGTTACGAGCAAGCAGAGATTACACCTAGTGACAATACAACCATTACAAGCTCTTACGTCGTAATTACAAAACCTGTTTCTGACTTTACAAGCTGGTACAAACGAAGCCTGATCTGGGAAACTGCCAGACCCTATCTATATATGCGAACTACGAAGGATAATCGGATCATTATTGGCGGAATGGACCAAGATACGGATCAGACACTAAGCCGGGATGCGAAAATTGGTCAGGGTCGCGATAAGCTGATGAAGGCTCTCCATTACTTATTCCCTGAGATCAACGCAGAACCTGAATTTGCACAGGGAGCTTTTTTTGCCGGCACGGTAGATGGTCTGCCGATGATTGGAAGGAACGAAGAGTATCCAAACTGTTTTTATATTATGGCTTATGGTGATAATGGAACCGTCTATAATATGAATCTTTCGAAAATCGTCACTGATGTAATTACAAAGGGAAACAGTCCAGATCTTGACTTGTACCTACATACTAAACCTAAAGTACATTAACACGATTATTCTACAAAAAAAAAGGTCTTAACTTTAGTTTGGAGGATATATCCAACTTAAGTTAAGACCTTTTTTTACTGGATGGATTCAAAATTCACTTGAGTTCTGACTTCAGATAGGCCTCTTCTTCGGTTTGTGATTCTCCTTCCACCGAAGAATGCCGATCTCTATAATCCCATTTTTTTAGTTTTACTAGGTAGGACATGCGGATTAAAGAACGAACAAGCATTTGAATACTCCCTAAGATGAACATGATTGAACCAATCACTTTTAAATCTGGATAGAAGAGAAAAAAACTACCGACCAGATACAAAATGGCTGTTACGATCTCACTCGCCATATGGGCTGTTTCATAACGATTTCTTATTTCAATTCTTTTTTTAACAAGTGAATTTTTCTTTCGATGTAAATGTACACGAAACCCTCTTTTTTTCCCTGAAGGGTTGCGTGAAGTTTTTTCTTTATCAATATCAGTATGAATTTTAGCTTTCACGTTCCATCCCTCCTTCTGCAAATTTACCCGAATGGCGCAGGATAAAACGATTTTCACGATGTTTTCACACTTGAAATCCATAGCAAAAAGGATATCTTTCCTAAAATTTATAGGAAAAGGTAGTAAATAATGTACAGTAGTGTATAATAAACAGTACATAGTATAGAACATTAGTTAACGTTATTTCATAACATGAAAGGAACATATAGGATGAATGTGAATACTCAGTTTAAAAAGGGCGTACTTGAGCTGTGTGTCCTCGTCCTAATCCACCGCAGAGACCGTTATGGATATGAACTGGCTCAAGCCGTATCTCAGCATATTGAAATTGCAGAAGGTGCCTTATACCCCCTCCTCAGACGGCTTGTATCTGATGGATACTGTACAACTTATCTTAGGGAATCTACCGAAGGCCCCCCAAGAAAATATTACCGACTTACAGAGACGGGCGTACATTATATGCGTGTACTGCAGTCTGAATGGAATGAATTTGTAGACAGCGTCAGCTCCCTGCTGAAGGAAGGAGAAGCTAATGAATAGGCTTCAGTTTATGAACAGAATGAAAGAAGGACTGGTTCCCCTTGAAGCTCAAGAACGCGCAGAACTACTCAGTGACTACGAGCAGCATTTTGATATGGGACTGTCCGAAGGAAAAAGCGAAATAGAGATAGCTGTTGAACTAGGAAATCCAGAAGATTTAATAAAGGAAGCGCTGGGTGACCGTTATTTTCAAGATTTTCAAGATAGGGAGCTCTTGTCACAGGGGCGCGTTCACAATGAAGAGCAGATCCCGAACAATAAGTCGTCACAAGGATCTCCTGCTCTTCCCAAAGAAACATCAAACCAAGGAACGACTGCGCGTTTCTTTAGAGCAACCGGATTGGTATTCTTAAATCTCCTTCTTGCCTTGCCGATCGCTCTAACGATTTGGGCTCTGTGGATCTCAGTGGCTGGAATATCCGTATCGGGCATCCTCGCTCCCCTACTTGCCATCCTTGATTTTATTATGGTTCATCAGCAAGTCGTGCTCCCTGAACTTTTTGTCAGTCTTGTTTTTTTGGGATTAGGTATTCTGGTCGGAATCTTCGCTCTTTGGTCTATGAGAAGACTAGGGCAATGGACTGCAGGATATTTCAAGTGGAACCGCACAGTACTGAAAGGAGAGGAGCATTAATATGAAAAATGCTATAAGGCTTGCCATTCTCTGCATTGTGGTCGGTCTCATCGGAGTTACCTTATTCGGATATGAATTCGGGGACAAACGTGAAGACTATGATCAAAAGCTAAGCTTTGACGCGGCGAATGTGAATTCCCTGCTAGTCCAAACCGAAGACAGCACGAACATCGTATTTACTTCAACTGACGATGATCAGGTCTCCGTCCATTTTAAAGGAAAATGGAACCCAGATACCATAGAGCAGCTTAACCAACTTCAGCCAGAAAACGCCCTGCTAACGATTAATACCCGCTCAAAAGATTCGTTCTCCTTCTTTAGCTTCTCCACCGATTTTAGTAAAAATGAAATGGAAATTTCCGTTCCGAAACAAAAGAGACTTTCGGAATTCACACTTGAAATTGTCTCAAGCGATCAGAATATCACGGGTCTTAATGCAGATCGAATCACGCTTACTTCTACCTCAGGTAATCTGAATTTGAACAATATCAAAGCCAATGCATTTTCTGCAAAACTCACTTCCGGCGAGGTGAAGGCAGATCAGGTCGAGGTTGCCGAGGCTGTCAGCTTTGAACTCACTTCTGGAAACGTAAAGCTCAGCTCCATAGAGGCTGACGAAATTACGATGAAGCTCCAGTCAGGGGATGTTAAGATCGAAGATATCCAAGGGGATCTTAAGGCAAGCCTTACTTCTGGAAATCTGAAAATAAATGGACTAACCGGTGAAGGAACGATTCGCATGAAATCGGGTGATATTCAACTTGTCCAAAATACAGCAGCAGGCTTAGATATTGAAACAATCTCGGGAAATATTAATGTCACCGCGGCCAGTGACTTTGCTGGATACTTTGATGCACAGACCGTATCAGGTAATGTGCGTACCCCGGACTCTTTGCGAATAGGACCCGAACTCATAAAGATACGTGCCACTTCAGGCAATATCAACATTACACAGCCCTAATCTCCCTCCTCTGCCATCTTTGTATGCATAAGCCCTTGTTCATCCATACTAAAGCCAATCTAAGATAAATAAGGAGGCTTTACGTCCTAATGGATTTACTAAGCGGCAAATTGTACTGGCCGACCACCGTGACGAATCCTGCATCTTACCCGCCGCTGACCGAGGATGTTGTATGTGATGTACTCGTAATTGGCGGGGGGAGTTCGGGAGCACAATCTGCCTATCTTCTTGCCAAAGAAGGTTTGAAGGTTGTCGTGGTAGACCAGCGGCGAATTGGCGAGGGCAGTTCCAGTACGAACACAGCGCTGATCCAATATGCAGGTGATAAAAGCTTTGTTTCCCTTGCCAATACATTCGGGGAAGAAATAGCAGCCAGGCATCTGAAGCTATGTGAGCAGGCCATTCATGATATTGAAACGACATGCAGTCAATTGCCGGTAGATGCTGATTTTGTTCGCAGGGACAGCCTGTATTATGCAAGTTACGAGAAAGATATCCCCGCTCTCGAACAGGAGCTTAACCTGCTTACCAAATACGGGTTTCATGTGGATCGCTGGGATGAAGAGAAAATAAGCAGCCACTTTCCTTTTCGTAAACAAGCAGCACTTTACTACTATGATGATGCAGAGATGAATCCGCTAAAATTCATTTATGGACTTCTTGAAGCAGTAGAAAAGATGGGCGGTAAAGTATGGGCTGAGACTCAGGTTACCGGACATCGTTTTGAAGAGGATTCTGCTGTCTTTTATACGAAGAATCGGCATCAGATCAAAGCAAAACATGTAATCATTGCTGCTGGATATGAGAATCAAGAATTTAAAGTAGAAAAAAATGCAGTTATCAACAGTTCCTATGCTGTTATTACTACGCCTGTACCCGATTTATCCAGTTGGTATAAACGGGCGCTTATATGGGAGACAGCCCGTCCGTATATCTACCTTCGAACTACACCAGATGATCGGGTTATTATCGGCGGAATGGATAAGGATACTGCCTATGCCTCTACTCGAGACTCGAAGATTCTTCATACCCGCGATAAGCTGATGAAAGAACTTTTTAAGCTCTTCCCTAATCTTCAGGCAGAACCTGAATTTTATCTGGGCGCCTTTTATGGTGGAACTCATGATGGACTGCCGATAATAGGACAATACGAGGAGTATCCTCACTGTTATGTCATTATGGGTTATGGAGATAACGGAACCGTGTATAATGCCGTGCTGTCTCGTATTTTGCGTGATGTCATTGTGAAAGGCTCTAATCCCGATCTTGGAATCTATCTTCAAAATAGACCCCAAGTAAATGAAACATGATTTCCTTAGATTTTTACCTCCCTCTGGCTAGTTAGTCAGAGGTTCTTTCTGATTTCCACCGATTTATTTTGTATAATTTGTCTTATATATAACTATAGGGAGGCGAATCAATTGACGAATCATACAAAACTCGGTAAATCAGATCTTTATGTAAATCCAATTGGACTTGGAGCAAACGCAGTGGGAGGGCATAACTTATACCCCAACCTGAATGAAGAACAGGGTAAGGAAGTCGTTCGCACAGCTATTCAGAATGGAGTGAATCTCCTCGATACCGCATTTATTTATGGCCCTGGACGTTCTGAAGAACTGACCGGTCAGGTGATCAAGGAGCTCAAAGCTCGCGACCAGGTCGTGATTGCCACAAAAGGTGCCCATGATGAGAACAATAATTATAAACCAAACAACAAACCAGAATTCCTAAAAAAACAGGTCGAAGACAGCCTTAAACGTCTACAAACGGATTACATAGACCTCTATTATATTCATTTTCCAGATGAGCATACTCCCAAAGATGAAGCGGTAGGTATGTTACGGCGTCTAAAAGACGAGGGGAAAATTCGCGCCATCGGTGTATCTAACTTCTCGATCGACCAGCTTAAAGAAGCAAATAAAGATGGTTATGTTGATGTACTTCAATCCGAATATAATCTTTTAAATCGGGAAGTAGAGAAAGAGATTCTCCCTTATACAGCAGCAAATCAAATTACCTTTATTCCGTATTTCCCACTGGTATCAGGACTTCTCGCAGGTAAATACAATAAAGACACTACATTCGATGATCTCAGAAAAAACAATCCACAGTTTCAAGGGGAGCAGTTTGTGAGAAACTTGGACAAAGTCGAGCAGCTTCGTACGATGGCAGATGCTAAGCAGGTTGAAGTCGCTCATCTGGTTCTCGCCTGGTATCTTACTCAGCCGTCTGTAGATGCACTCATTCCAGGTGCGAAACGTCCAGAACAAGTGGTTAATAACTTAAACGCCCTTGATGTGAAACTATCCCAAGCAGAAATTACGGAGATTGGTCAGATCTTCTCCTAATGATTCTTTTCTTAAATCATATTCAATATAGAAAACAGTGCGGTGCAGCGCGCTGTTTTTTATTTGTCATAAAACGATAGCGTCCTTAATATAATAGAATTTACAATCATGAGTTTCATAAATTAATAAGTGGAACGTATTTATTTTTTTGCTTATGAGATGTTTATAATGACTCCCACCTCACCTCTCCATCAATTGTAAAGGAGTGTTATCTATGTCCCAGCGGATCGGTACCGTAGACCATTTGTTCACCCTTGCCTACAGAAAGTTATTCTCACGCTACAAAATCCAGCTTTATGCCTCTCATAATGAAGAGGATTTCCATAAGAAAATCTTAAATCTCAACGCCCACTATATCGATTACAAGACTCATATTGTGGACACGAGCAAACAGAAGTCCTCTTCTACAGCCAATACCCTATATGAGATTTATGTCAAAAAAAAGGATCACTCCCTTGCAGAGCTCGCCATGAATACAGCAGCACACCGGTAACCAATAAAAGAGGATGAATTCATTCGGGTGCTCGAATGTCTGATTCAAAAACCAAAGAACCTTATCCACATGTGGATAAGGTTCTTTGATTATCTATATATACACAGGTTATCCCCATTATTCACTTCGGGTGCATTTTGAAGATGAGGAACAGATCGTTGTAATGAGCAAGCATTCGTTTGCCCAGGTTATCGTACACCTCAAGTTTCTCCGTCAATTCCTCATTTGGATAGAAACGTTCATCACTTGAAACTTCTTCGGGAAGAAGTTCTAGTGCACCCGCATTTGGTGTGGAGTAACCAACATACTCTGCATTACGTGCAGCATGCTCTGGATCTAACATAAAGTTGATAAACTGATGAGCACCTTCTATATTCTTCGCTGTCTTTGGAATGACCATGTTGTCAAACCATAGATTCGATCCTTCTTCCGGTACCACATAATCGAGCTTCTCATTCTCATCCATAATCTCCGAAGCATCACCCGACCAAACGAGACCCACTGCACCTTCTTCACCTGCGAGCAGCATCTTAATCTCATCTCCGACGATCGCTTTCACGTTAGGTGTGAGCTTAGACAATTTCGTAAGTGCTTCTTGCAGATGCTCTTCGTTTGTATCATTTAGAGAGTAATGCAGACTGTTTAGGCCCATGCCGATTACTTCACGTGCTCCGTCCACGAGCAGGATCTGATTCTTCAGACTTGGGTCCCACAGATCGTCCCAACTCTTAAATGTAAGGTCCGTTAATTCTGGATTAAATACAATCCCGACCGTTCCCCAGAAATAAGGAATCGAATACTTGTTACCTTCATCGAAAGAGAGATTCAGGAACCTTTCATCGATATACTTAAGGTTTGGTATTTTTGAATGATCGAGAGGGATCAGCAGATCCTCCTCTTTCATTTTGCTGATTGCATATTCCGAAGGAATCACGACATCATACGTCGTTCCTCCTTGCTGGATTTTGGTCATCATCGCCTCATTCGAGTCAAACGTCTGATAAACGACCTTCATCCCGCTTTCTTCCTCAAACTCAGCGATCAGTTCGGGGTCAATGTAATCACCCCAGTTATAGATGGTCAGAGTATTACCTCCAGAATATCCTTCACTAGAATTCAGTACCGAGGTAAGATACATGAGGCCAAAAGCCACGATCAGCACAAGACTAAAGGTCTGTACCAGCTGCTTCATGGTCTCAGCCCCTTTCCTTGCAGCTTGTTGTTACGTGTATTGATAAAGTAGTAACCTACTACCAGAATAATGGTCAGTAAGAACAACAGCGTCGATAAAGCATTAATGGACAGGGATACCCCTTGTCTTGCTCTCGAGTAAATCTCTATCGACAGCGTTGAGAATCCATTCCCGGTAACAAAGAAAGTAACGGCGAAATCGTCCAGTGAATAGGTCAGGGCCATAAAGAATCCAGCAAAAATTCCTGGCTTTACAAAAGGTAAAATAACTTTTGTCAGCACCTGCCAACTCGATGCACCGAGATCACGTGCCGCATCAATAAGCGTTGGACTCATCTCTTGCAGCTTAGGCAGTACCATGATTACGACAATCGGTACACTAAATGCAATATGTGATAAGAGTACCGAGGTGAATCCTAATTGAATCCCCAGCATCGTAAAGAAGATGAGGAAGGATGCACCGATAATTACATCCGGACTTACAATGAGTACATTGTTTAAAGACAGCAGGGTGTTCTTGTTACGTTTACGGCGAACCTGATGAATCGCTAGAGCACCAGCCACGCCCAGGATTGTCGAAGCCACCGCAGACAGAAGTGCGATCACAAAGGTATTCAGCACAATAATCAGCAGCCGCGTATCCGCAAATACTTCCTCGTACCACTCCAGAGTGAAGCCTTCAAAGTTCTGCATGGTTCCGCCACTATTGAATGAATAGTAGATCAGGTAAAGAATCGGCATGTACAAAATGGCAAAAACAATAAACAGATATACATTTGACAGCTTACTATTTCTTCCCATGAGGTACACCCCGCTTTCCACGCCCGCTAATAAACATGATGGCAATCATAATAATGATGAGGAAGACGGCAATCGTTGCTCCCATTCCCCAATCTTGTGTTACTAAGAAATGCTGTTCAATTGCGGTCCCCAGGGTAATTACCCGGTTACCGGCAATTAGTCTTGTAATCATAAACAGAGACAAAGCCGGAATAAACACAGCTTGAATTCCCGAACGCACTCCGCCTAGTGTCAGTGGAAAAATAACGCGCCGGAATGTGGTCCATGAAGAAGCCCCCAGATCTCGAGCTGCATAGATAAGGGAAGGATTCAGCTCTTCAAGCGCATTAAAGATCGGCAGAATCATAAACGGAATAAAGATATATACCGATACAAAAACAAAGCTAAAATCCGTAAATAGAATCTGCTGCGTACCAATCCCAATCGTTTCGAGTATGGCATTAGCAAATCCGTACGTACCAAACAGGCCGATAAATGCGTAAGCTTTAAGCAAAAGATTAATCCAGCTTGGCAAAATAACGAGTAACAACCATAACTGTTTATGTTTGGTTTTCGTAAGTAAATAAGCTGTTGGATACGAAATGAGCAGTGCAAACACAGTAATGAGCAGTGCATACCAGAATGAGCTTAGTGTCATTTTCAGATATACAGGTGTAAAGAATTTGATATAATTCTCAAACGTAAATTGACCTTCTACATTGAAGAAGGAGTAATACACAATTAACAGAATCGGAGCAACGACGAAGAAAATGATCCAAAACATGTAAGGGATCAGGTAGAAGTTGCGGTTCTTTAAACTACGATTCATGATTTACCTCTTGAACCTTACCCTCTGAAGACTTCTGTGCATCCTCAACATTGGATTCATAAGATTCCAGACGTTTATCAAATTCTTCTTCGGTTTCACCAAAGCGCATAACATGAATGGCTTCTGGATCAAAATAAAGACCGATTCTTTCCCCAACGGTAGCCCGCTTCGTAGAATGTACAAGCCATTCGTTGCCCATATCATCGTAACTTGAAATTTCATAGTGTACGCCGCGGAATAACTGAGAGTCTACCCGTACTTGGAGTTTTCCTCGCTCAGGTGTTGTAATCTCAAGATCCTCTGGGCGAATAACAATCTCAATCGGTTCGTCAGGTCTAAGCCCTTGGTCAACGCACTCATACGTCTTCCCTGCAAACTCAACTAAGAAATCTTGTTTCATTTTTCCTGAGACAATGTTGGATTCCCCGATAAAATCAGCTACAAATCGGTTAATCGGTTCATCGTAGATATCAAGTGGTGTTCCGCTTTGCTGAATGACCCCTTCGTTGAGTACGAAGATTTCATCAGACATCGCAAGTGCTTCTTCCTGATCATGAGTTACAAAAATAAAAGTGATACCCAGACGTTGCTGAAGTTCGCGCAGCTCATACTGCATCTCGGTGCGAAGTTTGAGGTCAAGCGCAGACAAAGGCTCGTCCAGCAGAATGATCTCTGGTTCATTAACGATAGCCCGGGCAATTGCTACCCGCTGACGTTGACCGCCAGACATTTCAGTAATCTCCCGGTTTCCGTATCCAGCCAGATTGACAAAACGAAGAGCGTTCTCCACTTTCTCTTTGATCTCTGCATTCTTCATCTTTTTGATCCGCAGCCCAAATGCTACGTTCTCAAATACATTCAGATGCGGGAATAATGCATAGTCCTGAAATACGGTGTTGACCTGACGTTCATGTGCAGGAACACGGTTAATAATTTTGCCATTAAAATAAATATTTCCTTCGGAAGGCTCCGTAAAGCCTGCAATCAGCCGAAGGATCGTAGTTTTGCCGCATCCTGATGGACCCAGCAGCGTATAAAATTTACCGCGTTCGATTTCAAAGCTGACCGATTTAAGGATGGGATCATCCTCGTCATATCGTTTTGTCACGCTTTCGAACCGGATAATGGAGTCTTGGTTTATCATATGATAGAAAAACCTCCTTTTTCAGGGGATTACCTTGCGCCTTCTAGTTCATTTAAGCATATTACTGCAGATCCGTTCGGGCACATGTCGCAACTTATTATATAGAAATCATCTAATTGCGCAACCCATTTTTTTATCATTCTATGAAGTTTACTTCTTTCTTCGATATTTTATCCCGGGCATATTTCCAATATTATATTTATCGCCCAATAAACGGAATAAAAGCCGTATCTATAAACTTCAAATTTATCGTTACTTCCGCAAAAAAGCATCTCCTAAGGTTTTATTGACCTCTGAGATGCTCTGGTCCTTGCTCTATATATTGTACCATTTCGTATTCACTTAGCCTACGATTCTATGAATTTACCAAAAAAACAAAATATTTTATCCATGAAAAGGACACTTAGCGACAGCAGGATTTGCTTCTTCCTTCTGACTGGACGCCTTCTCCGAAAGGTTGTCATCCTGATTTTTCGTGTAAGGTGCTGGTTGATGAAAGAAATTGGGCTTTTTCACTTGATTCGAATAGGACTTATGAAAAATATGTGTCGTCGCCGGAGACAATGGCGGAATAAGCCAGGTCCAATTTCCGGTCACTTCTCTGCCGGCCGCAGCTTCCTTCTCTTCAAACTTTGAGAGATGATTGGCAGCCGTATGATGGTCCACGATGCTGACGCCGCTCTTCCGGAAGGAGTGAAGCACCGCGATATTCAGTTCCACGAGTGCCTTATCCCGCCAAAGGCTTGCTTCACTTGTTGTATCCAGCCCCATAACCTTTGCCATAGCGGGAAGTTTATTATAACGGAAAGGGTCCGCTAGATTTCTTGCTCCGATCTCCGTTCCCATATACCATCCATTAAAAGGAGATGCCGGATACTGAATCCCCCCAATCTCCAGCCTCATATCGGAAATCATAGGTACCGCATACCATCTAAGACCAAGCGACTCCATCTGAGGATAATCAGGATGTTCGATGTCCACTTCCATGATCAGATCCTTCGGTATCGGTACATACACAGGCTTACGGCCTGCTACTTCTATGACAAGCGGAAGCACATCGTAATCCGTACCCCTGCCTTGCCAGCCGAGTTTCATTGCTTCTTTGGTGAAGGCGACGGAAGCCGGATCCCCCACTATACCGCTGCTCGTTTCATAACCAGCATAACGAATGAGCTGATGGTTCCAGATGCGGACTGGATCGACTCCTTCCGGCGTTCTTGGAGCAAAAAGAGTAAGCAAAGGAATCACTTTCCCGTGATTGGTAGCTGTACGGATATGCTGAAATAAACACTCGGCAACCTCTTCTGCAGTCCCTGCCTCTCTCGCATCTACAAGCCGTATGGATTGCCACGATAATCGTCCTATACAGCGATTACTGTTACGCCATGCCAACTTAATCCCATACTCAAGCTCCTGCTGGGTATGTCTATACGTACCTGAATCTTCTATTTCCCGCTGAATGTCAAGAAGCCGGGCTTCTGCCGCTTCACGGCGAAGACCCAGCTCCTCATAACAAGTGTATATAAATGTGCTTGCTTCTTGCCACATATCATGTGTATTTGTCATACCGATAATCTCCTCATAATAACGCGTCATACCAGAGAACTCGTCCTAAACTCAGGAGAACGAATGGATTATTTCCATTATACGGTTCGACTGCTTACAAAACCATCATATGAGTCATATGTTCACTTTATATTCACCTAATCGAGAGTTTAGCTACTTATTTGCCAAGAAAAGCATTAAGCATCCAAATATGTTTTTGCAGCGTTTCTTGGTTGCCAATCATCAGATCAGCTGTGCTGTCATCACCGATTTCTTCGGCTGCTTCTTTAGCTTCTTCGAGCACTTCAACCATAGTCGTAAAGTCTTCAACCAAAGCCTGAACCATTTGTTCTGCTGTTTTGCTGCCCCCTGCTTCTTGAATTGGAGAAAGACTCAGATGTTCTTTCAGTGTAGCAACCGGAGAACCGCCAATAGCAAGCAAGCGTTCTGCTACAACATCCATATGTCCTGTTACTTCGTTATAGAATTCTTCAAATTTCTCATGCAGGGTGAAGAAGTGAGTTCCTTTTACATACCAGTGAAAGTTATGAAGTTTTGTGTATAGCACAGACCATCCAGCGATTTGCCGATTTAATGCATCATGTAGTTTTTGCACACCTTGTGATTGGTTGGTTTGATTGGTTTGAGTTGTCATATTAAGATCTCCTTTTTATTTGAAAATGTAATCGAATCAATTCCAAAGACTATTGGCTTATGAAATGGATTCAAGTAAGTAATAAACAATGTTGATTTAGTGATACTTGTCATAGACTTTTAATTATACGCTTTTAATTTAGACTTAATCTAAATCCTAATATCATTATAGCATGGTTTTCGAAAAAGGGAAGCTTACTCCCCTCATTTAATAGATGAAGATTTGATGAAACGCAGCAACAGAGGCATCTTTTGTACTGACAAGGTTAGAATGCCCCATCTGGATATAAAAAAACATGGAAGAACGATCAAAAAGTCTTGGTGATCGTTCTTCCATGTCTTACATTTACACCTTTTGCAGTCCTGCGATCGAAAGCAAGCTATCTTTGATTTCCTCATAGTTATGAACGATAAAATGCGGACGATGGTCCGATTCGGCTTCCGCGTTCCGGTGATTGTACCAAAGTACGGTCCAGCCTGCTTTGATCGCCCCTACCACATCATTTCGCCATGAATCTCCAATGTAGTAACTGTGCTCAGGAGAAGTCTTTGTGATCGCATTTACATGTTCAAACAGTCTAACATCTGGTTTGGCATAACCAACTCCACCGGATACAAAGATCATATCCTCCGGAATGTACCGATGCACTTGCAGTGCTTTCAGCTTCTTCTGTTGGTGCTTCGCTGGTCCATTTGTAATTAGACCCACCTTTATTCCTGAATGAGTCAGTGTCTCCATCAGTTCCATAGCACCATGGAAAGGCTGAATCTGAAACTGTCTATTTACATAAGCTGTCTGAGCAGCTTCCGCTTCTTTTTCATTGAGGAAGATCCCAAATTCCGCTAAAGCCAGCATAAAGCGGCGTCTTCGCATATCAGCTAACGCCTCTTTTTCAGGGACAGCAGATAAATTCTTCTCTTCTGATAACAAATCGCTATAATAACGGAACCGGTAATAAATATCTTCATATGGCATATCATCCGCTAAACCTACAGCCTCCTGCAGGGCAGAGCGAAGTGGTGATAAATGATCATAGAGTGTGTCATCGACATCAAAGAACACTGCTTTTTGTACGCTGTCAGCCAAAAGATTTCCTCCTCTTCCTACATCTCAGTTAACACATAAATACCGTACGGATTGGTGATATGAGAACTCTCTTCCTCAAAGAAACTTTCCTGATGATGGTATTGATACGTGGTCCCATACAATTTGAACTCATTTAATTTATCTTTCGTTCCTTCCCTTGCATTCATCATAAGGTACAAAAACTGGGACATGACCTGCAAGGAGGCATCCGGATCTGTATCTTTGCTCAAGGCTACATCAGGCAAACCAAACATCTGCATCCCGCAGGAGTAAAAATAATGTTCATCCTGCATATAACTGATCATCGTATTCAGCAATTGATCAAGCCGCGCTTCTTCGCCGATCATATTCCACTCTTCTGGAGTAAATGCTTTATCACAATTCTCGATTTTCACAGCAACTCCCCCGCAAGCCAGCAGCATCTGTACAGGAGCTATCATGCGCTGGACTGCTTCGGCGGAACCCATGTAGCCAGACAGATAGATAACTTTTGTATGCTTCTCTACCTTTTGCATCGTCTTGTCCGAGAAATCACCTTTAGAGGATAAATAGAAAGCTTCCGCGAGTTTTGGGTCCTGCTCTTCAATCCTTATTTCAAAAGCACGGTTTCGCTTGGTATCGAGCAAGAGACCGCCAGTAAGAGAATACTCCCCGCTGCTCTTTCTTGTCAGTTTTCGTATCAGTTTGTCTTCATCTTTCCATTGTCCTGGAATACATAGGACAAGCTTATCATTCATCTGTAATTCCCTTCTTCCTCGCCTAGCCTTACTATAAAAACAAACCACTGCCCTTCTTCTAAGCGCTCAGCAGCAACTTGAATGAACGGCAGTGGTTGATATTGCAAAAGTTATTCTTTATGATCCTTTGCTTCTATAGATGAAGCTTAGTATCTTTTTGGTGCTGCTTTTTTTGCTAACTCTGTGAGATAGGAGAAAAATGCATCCGGGTCGGTATCATAGACAAGATTAACTGGTTTTCCAGCTGGATCTATTACGGTGCGTCCCTGACTTGGCCCATCTGGAATTACGCTGCACTTCACCACTTTGCGCTTTACTAGCTCTTCTCGTCCCAGCGCAGCTGTGGTAAGTACATCCCACAAATAATAGGTTGAATTGGTCTCGCTGTATACAAGCGGAGGTACTCCCGAATAACAGTTACCAAGGAAGTCTACGCCTTCATAGCAGCGCTCTTTCGCCCAGCGATTACGCACTGCCGGCGTGAGCGGTACTTTGTTTGTACTTTCAAGTGCAACAAGGTCAATCTCAATCCCTGTCTGCCAAACTTGATAAGCTGCTTCTGGGTCCCAATATACATTCCATTCTGCCGTTCCATCGTGCTCTGGTTCCTGGACATTCCCTTTTTCAAAGGTTCCTCCCATCCATACCAGCTTCTCAATCTTCTCTTCAATCTCCGGTGCCTCTTCCAGAGCGCGAGACAAGTCTGTAAGGGGTCCCGTGAATACGAGAATTGTTTTTTCTTCCGTCTTGCGTATGGTCTCAATAAGATGCTTATGTGCAGGTAAATCAGACAATGGAGCTTCCATTGTTCCGGATTCATTCAATATAGGAAGTGCATCCACATAAAAAGAATGGATGCGCCAATCGCTTGGAAACGGGTTTTTACCACGAGAATTCGATTTCGATACTTCGACCTGATACGTGCTGAATCGATCGATAATTTTACGACTTGCATCCGTGGCTGGTTCGAGATAACCATCTGCCGGAATAATAGACACCCCTGTCACTTCCACGTCCTCCATCTGTAGAAGCATAAACAGTGATACAAGGTCATCTACTCCGCCGTCATGATTAAAATATACTTTTCTCTTCGTCATGTTTGAAAAATCCCCCTGCTGATCTTATCTATTGGTGTGAAAACTTATCTCATATGTTCTCATCTTAATTCTTTATAAAGTGCAAATGCAACCATTCCTCCTCTGAAAATCCAGAAGTAATAGAAAAAGGGGATGTCAGCAAAATCAAAATTTGCTGACATCCCCTTCATTTCTTTATTTTCCACTATTAATGAAAAGTATGAACTTGCTCTTCTTTCGCAGCCACTTTTCTTTTACCAGGCCAGAAAGCAACTTCTCCAAGCACCATGGTAATGGAAGGTACAAGGAAAGGTCTTACAATAAACGTATCAAGTAGTACTCCAATCGCTGTAATAATACCAAACTGAACAAGTACCTGAATCGGTAAAGTAGCAAGCACGGCAAAGGTACCGGCAAGAATGAGTCCAGCCGAGGTAATGACAGAACTCGTCTCTCCTACCCCTTCTTTGATCGCTTGTTTCAGCGGCATTGTTTTACTCTTTTGCCAAATGCTCGAGATCATAAAGATATTATAATCTTCTCCTAATGCTACTAGGAACACAAAGGAGTAAAGCGGAATTGCTCCTTGAATTGCATCCGCACCAAGTCCGTAATGAATAACGAGCCAGCCAAGACCAAGTGCCGAGAAATACGATAAGATTACGGTAGCAACCAAATATACCATCGCCACCAAAGAACGAAGATAAATTAACAGCAGCAAGCTGATTAGACCCACAACGACTGGAATGATGAGTCTTGCATCATGTTCTCCGGCAAGTTCCGTATCATATTGTTCAGCTGTTTGACCGCTAATCCATACTTTATCATCGGATGCAGTCACACCTGCACTCTCAAGAGCAGATACCGCTTCAGAACGAAGATCGGGAATGTGCTGCATTGCTTCAATGGAATATGGATTCATGCTAAGTTCCACTTGATAAGCGAGAATGTCGCTATTTACAGATCCTTCTTCAGGTTCCGAAACCATTCCTACATAATCTAACGCTTCCAGACGCGATTTCACATCTATATCTTTACCTTCCGTATCCAGCATCAACTGTACTGGGGCAAGCTCTCCTTCCGTGAATTGTTCCCCAATAAGCGTAAATCCTTCTCTTGAGGGAACATCTTCTGGGAAAGAAGACAATAGATCATACGTGTATTTAATCTGAGGTGAAAAGGAAGCTAAAATTCCGAGCACCACAATGGTTGATACGATGACAGTCCAAGGACGCTTTGTCACCACACTGCCAATCCAGCTTTCTTTTTTCTTACGCGGAGCCGGTACCGGCTTCCCTTTTTTACGAGCACGTTCTGCCTGCATCTCTGCTGTTCTTGGTACAAACGGATAGAAGGATGCACGGCCGAAGATAGCCAAGAATGCGGGAACCAACGTGAGACTCGCAATAAACATGATAAGAATGGACAAACTAAAGGGAACTGCAAAGCGCTCGTAAGCACCATATTCAGCTAGCAGAAGAGCGAAAAGTGAGATAACCACCGTAAATCCACTCATTGCAATCGCACCCGAAGAGCTTGTTATCGCTTGGAACAACGCTTTACGTTTATCTGCTTCATTCCATAAAATCTGACGGAATTTAGAGATAATAAATAGACAGTAATCCGTTCCTGCGCCAAACAGCAGAACCGTCATGATGGAAATGGACTGTGAATCAACAGTAATGATCCCTTGTTTTGCTAGATATCCTAAGATCGGACTCGTCACAATGTATGCAAAGCCAACTGCAATTATTGGAATCACAGCAAGCAGCGGCGAGCGGTAAATAAGAAGCAAAAAAATAAGTACAAGCATCACGGTGCCGATAAGAAGGGATACGTCCGCATTCTCAAACAATCCGGTCGCATCTACCGAGATGCCGACAGGACCTGTTACACGAGCACTAAGCTCATCTCCACTGTCTATGTCGGCATCAAATGGATTCGTTCCGAATATAGAAGTCATGCTGGACTTGATTCCATCAAGACCTTGCCCTAGTTCTTCGGCATCTGCTTCGACTTCAAAAAACACAGGCAGCACCAGCGTGCTTCCATCTTCAGATAACTGTGCCGACAGCGCTGGCGGCGGTAATTTATGTAGAGGGATCACCGCTGTTTGATGAGGAACAGGCTTCTCCTCCAGTTGAAGAGTTAACTCCTGCAGCTTTGTCAGATCTTCAGTAGCGAGTCCTGACTCTTTATGGATAACAATTAGAGCAGGGATGCCCGAATCACTCGGAAACTCACGATCTGCTACCATCTGCGCAATGACAGAAGGTTCATTTTCTTTCAAATTGGCTGCATTGTTATTTTCCTGTTCACCAACAGCAGGCCAAATGAGGTTTAAAACAACGGCCAAGATGACCCACACTAAAACCGTGATCCATTTTGTTTTTTTACCAGCGACCCATTTTCCATATCCACCGGGTTCTTTTTCTTGCATTGTAAAAGTCACATCCTTCTTTTTTCATGTTTTTATTGAAATGAACCGCAGGTCATAATACAATCTAGAAGTAATTATATATACCGGTAGGTTAATTATCAACAACTATTTTTGAAATTGGCGGTGGATTCACTTATACTGCTCATCAGGAGGAATCATGATGACTAAACAACCACCTCGTTCACCCGGACGTCCTAAACAAACTTCGGATGAAGTGTCCACCTATGATGCGATTCTAGGAACAGCCTCCAGGCTGTTTATGGAAAATGGTTATGAACCCGTATCTCTGCAGCAGATTGCGAAGCTATGTAATGTTACGAAGGCCTCCATATACTATCACTTCACGAGTAAGCCAGAACTGTTCAAGATCGCTGTCACCAGTATGCTGCGGCGCGGCTACGAACAAACACACAAGTGTTTGATGAAAGCAAATACTTTGAAAGAAGGTCTTCTCTTTATTGCAGAAGCCAAAATTACTACACCTCACGCGGAAATGGAAACGATTCTTCGTGAAGCAGAGGCTTTTCTCAGCAAAGAACAGATCCAAGAGATTAGAGATGGCGAGCGTGCCATTCATCAGCTTTTAGCGGATCATTTTGAGCATGAATTCCAATCTGGAGTTATCAAACAGAAAAATCCTCTTCTACTTGCCCAGGCTTTCTCCGCCCTGCTCATGCTGGGTAATCGTGAGGATATTACGAGTAAATATGCAAGGCCCAGAGAGCTTGCAGAAGAACTAGTTGAGTTATTCTGGCAAGGTGCGGGTTCGTAAGAAAACGGTCTGTTTGTTAAAAATTAAGAAAGGCCCGTGAGGGCTTTTTTTAATTTATACAGATAAAACCCTCTCTAAATGGCATCAGGACCGCCCACTAAAAAAGTCAGTTTATGATCAAGTACGGAAATTTGCGCAGGGGTACTAAGATACACCTCTCCATCTGTATCTGCCTGTTTCTTTTCATCGGTTCGAAGCTTGATATTACGGGCTTTGTAATAGAGAATACTGTCATTCTTCGGCTGCCACTCTCCTTCAGGTTTACGAGCTAATAATTCCCTTAGCAGCGGCAGTCCCGTCTGGCGAATGATTAAAATATCAAATTGGCCGTCTATCAGTGCATCTGGAGCAAAAGGGAGGGCACTCGATCCAAGCGATCGGCCGTTAGCGATATAAATCATCACTGCTTCATCTTGAATTAGCTTTCCATCAGCTTCCATCTCAAAAGCAAAGGGCACTGCTGAGCGGATCGTTTGCAGTGTACTAATAAAATAACTTAGCTTGCCGAGTGAACCTTTTAAGTTCGGATCGATATTTTCCGATGTTTCCGTAATAAGGCCTACCCCAAAAAAGTTCGTAAATACACGCCCGTTCGCATAGCCGAGATCGATATTGATGGTTCTTCCTTCAAGCATCATACGTGCAGACTGCGTAACGTCCACCGGCATTCCGAGTGATCTTACAAAATCATTACACGTTCCGCCTGGCAGAACTCCCACGACTGGCGGATGAATCAGCTGTGTTAACCCATTGATGCATTCATGGACTGTTCCGTCCCCGCCTAAAATAAATACCGCATCTACCTCACTGCCGCGCTCAAGACATATCTTCTCTCCGTCCCCAGGACCTGAAGTCTGAATGATATCCAGTTCCTTAATGGCAGGTGCCAGCACAGCTACGGCAGAACTAACCAAGCCTCCTGCAGCAGATCCTGCTGCATCATTATGTATAAGCAGCGCTTTTGTGATCTTCATAACCGAGCCCCCCTACTCCTCTTATTACCCCTCTTTATGATGCTTGCTACCCTTTCTTTACCCGCTGTAGACAGACTGTTAACCGTTACACAACATCATTTTTAAACCAACTTATTCCATATCTTATTACTTAGAGA
Source organism: Paenibacillus polygoni (assembly GCF_030263935.1). Taxonomy (NCBI): domain Bacteria; kingdom Bacillati; phylum Bacillota; class Bacilli; order Caryophanales; family Paenibacillaceae; genus Paenibacillus; species Paenibacillus polygoni. Next base: position 4,671,677 of record NZ_CP127162.1, read on the forward strand.
TGTTATCTATCACCTTGATTCAGGGTAATAACTTTACAAATTACATCTTTATAACCAAGGAGGCAATTTCTATGATTCCTGCAACACATAAAGAGCTGGAAGAAATCAGAACACAGTGTCGGTCCATGGTAAAGAGCCGGGCATTTGCCTCTGGAAGCACCTCACTCATTCCGATCCCGGGAACTGATGTTGTTGCCGACGTCGGAATTTTAATGCAGCTGCTTCCCGCTATTAATGAGAAATACGGTTTAGCCAAAGAAGATGTAGAGGGTATGGATGCTGAAACCAAAGCTGCCTTTTATGGACTCGTCCTATCGATGGGCAGCGCTGTAATCGGAAGGCTCGTTACTCGAGAAGTAGTCATTAAACTGCTACAAAAAGTTGGGGTGCGAATGGCAGCAAAACAAGCGACACGATTTGTCCCTTTTGCAGGGCAGGCCTTGTCTGCTGTACTCAGCTTCTCAGCAATGCGCTATATCGGCAACAAACATGTAGAAGACTGTTACCAAGTTGCATTAAAGCTCCTGGAAGATCAACGAGCGAAAGAGACTGTACTCCCAGATAACTCTGAAATCCTCAGCAGAATAACGGAATCCGTTCCTATCGACAGTCATGCTCATTCTAAGAATGAATCAGCAGACACGGCACCTAAGGAATAACCGAATTTATCATGAAAAGATAAAAAAACACCGATTCTCTAACATAACAGATGCCCGTCTGTCAAAAGAAAATCGGTGTTTTTTCAGTTTCTAGCCAGCTTCGGAGAACTGACTGTTATATAGATCGGCGTAGAATCCGCCTTGTGCAAGTAATTCTACATGTGTTCCCTTTTCAATTACATCTCCATGATTCATGACGAGAATCACATCGGCATCACGAATGGTGGACAACCGGTGAGCAATAACAAAGCTGGTCCGGTCTTTCATCAGTTCGTTCATCGCTTGTTGGATCGCAATTTCGGTTCTCGTATCTACTGAACTTGTTGCTTCATCCAAGATCAGAATCGATGGATCTGCGAGAATCGCACGAGCAATGGTAAGAAGCTGTTTCTGACCTTGCGAAATATTCGAGGCTTCTTCATTCAGTACCGTGTCATAACCATCCGGCAGCGTACGAATGAAATGATCCGCCCGGGCAGCAATGGCAGCCTGCCGAATCTCTGCTTCGGTTGCTCCTTCTCTTCCGTAGGCAATATTGTCACGAATCGTACCATTGAACAGCCAGGTATCCTGCAGAACCATACCGAACATTTCACGGAGTGCACCACGCGGCATATCGGTAATATTAACCCCGTCAATTCGGATTTCTCCGCCCTGAATCTCATAGAAGCGCATCAGAAGATTGATCAGTGTCGTTTTACCAGCACCCGTAGGGCCGACTATGGCTACCGTTTGTCCAGGCAACACATCCAGATTCATATCTGAAATAAGGGTCTGTCCGCCTTCATATCCGAATTTCACATGTTCAAAGGTAACTGCGCCTTGAACCTCTTCCTGTGCTGCGTTACTTCCTACTTCTTTCACTTCTTCTTCTTCATCAAGCAGTTCAAATACACGCTCGGCTGAAGCTACAGTAGACTGAATGACGTTCGCGATATTGGCCAGCTGCGTAATCGGCTGAGTGAACTGACGAGAATACTGGATAAAAGCAAGAATGTCTCCCACTAAAATTCTCTCTTTGGTGACTAAAACTCCGCCTACGATACAAATTAATACATATCCTAGATTTCCAATAAACTGCATCAGCGGCATGATGAGTCCAGAGATAAACTGAGCCTTCCAGCCCGTATGGTACAGCTTTTCATTAATCTCATCAAAATCATGAATGGATCTTTCTTCACGTCCAAAAGCTTTGACTACATTATGACCAGTGTACATCTCTTCCACATGCCCATTCAGTTCGCCAAGTTTCTTCTGCTGACCGACAAAATATCCTTGAGAACGTTTAGCAATCATCGTTACGACAATGACACTAAGCGGTAACGTTAAAAACGTAATGAGTGTCATCCACGGACTGATTGTGAGCATCATTATGATTACCCCGATAACGGTCACAAGCGAGGTGATGAACTGCGTTATGCTTTGCTGCAAGGTGTTACTAATGTTATCCACGTCATTCGTCGCACGGCTAAGGGTTTCTCCATGAGTGCGTCCGTCAAAATATTTGAGCGGCAAACGTGACAGCTTTTCGTTGATCTGCTCTCTCATCTTGTATACAATTCGCTGTGCTACACCAGACATTAAATATTGCTGAGCATAGCTGAATAGAGAACTTAGCAGATAGAGTCCGCCCAGCAGCATCAAGATACGGTAGATAGCCGTAAAGTCAATTGGCATAGCAGGCTGACCAGACATCTTCGCAAGGGTCGGTTCCGCTAAAATATTTGTAGCACGTGCCATAATCTTCGGTGCAACAATCGTAAACACGGTGCTCAGAATCGCCATAATAAAGACGAGTATCAGCATATTATTCTCTGGCTTCAGATATTTGATAAGCCGTTTCATGGTTCCTTTAAAATCTTTTGCCTTCTCTACAGGACCTCGGCCTGGATGTCCGCCGGGATGACCTGGTCCTGCAGGCGGCGGTGTATGTTTCTTACTCATGCGATCTCCTCCTCTGATAGCTGTGAGGATACAATTTCACGGTAGACTTCGTTATTAGCCAGCAGTTCGCTGTGAGTACCGCTGCCCACAATTCTTCCTTCATCCATAACAAGGATGCGGTCTGCATCTCGTACTGTACTCACGCGCTGGGCAACAAGAATGACCGTTGAGTTTGACGTTTCCTCTTTCAAAGCAGCTCTCAAACGGCTGTCCGTTTTAAAATCAAGCGCAGAGAAACTATCGTCAAACACATAAATTTCAGGTCTGCGTATCAAGGCTCTTGCGATGGATAAGCGCTGTTTCTGACCACCCGATACGTTATTCCCGCCTTGCGCGATGACACTATCGTACCCCTGTTCCATTTCGCTGATAAAATCAGAAGCCTGTGCTACCGAGGCCGCATGCTCGATTTCTTCCTGGGTCGCGTCTTCCTTACCATAACGAAGATTGTCTGCAATAGTTCCCGTGAACAAGATTGCCTTCTGCGGTACGTAGCCAATTTTTGACCGCAGGTCATCCTGTGTCATCTGTCTGACATCTACGCCATTCACCTTCACACTGCCCTCTGTCACTTCATAGAAGCGAGGAATGAGACTAAGCAGCGTTGTCTTACCTGATCCAGTCCCGCCAATAATAGCCGTTGTCTCGCCCGGTTTCGCAATAAAACTGATCCCTTCAAGAGCATATTCTTCAGCACCTGGATATTTGAAAGAGACGTTATCAAACTCCAGTGTTCCATGAAGCTTGTTCGGTTTTACAGGTGTATCTGGATTTTTTAGTTCCGGTTTCATCTCCAGCACTTCATTAATGCGGACAGCAGAAGCCGATGCTCTTGGGAGCATAACGAAGATTACGGAGACCATAATCAATGAAAACATAATCTGCATTGCATACTGGATAAATGCCATCATATTACCGACCTGCATGTCTCCCGTATCAATACGAAGACCGCCAAATCCGATGATCGCAATGATGGTAAAGTTCATGATAAGCATCATGGACGGCATCATAAAAGCCATAATTTTATTTACTCGAATAGCTGTTTGGGTTAAATCCTGATTTGCTTCTTTAAAACGTTTTTTCTCAAATTGTCCTCGGTTAAAAGAACGAATAACCCGAATACCGGTCAGCTGTTCACGCAGCACCAGATTCAATCGGTCTAATTTTTTCTGAATGGCTTTAAATAAAGGAAGCCCTTTAAAAGCAATAAGCGCTACGGTTCCTGCCAAGATCGGCAGAGATACTACAAGAACCAGTGAAAGCTTGGCATCTTGTGAAATCGCCATGACAAGTCCCCCGATAAACATCAGCGGAGCACTAATCATCATTCTCATCATCATAAGCAGTACATTTTGCACTTGGGTAATATCATTCGTTGTACGTGTGATGAGTGACGCTGTTCCAATTTGGTCAAATTCCTGCAGCGAGAAATTTTCGACATGTCTAAACACTCGGCTGCGTAAGTCACGCGCAAACTTCCCAGATACTTGAGAAGCGAGGAAGCTGACTAAGATCGAACATAGCGCTCCGAGCAGAGCAATAAACAACATTAATCTTCCTACACTCCAGATATAAGGTACATCTCTGTTGGGTATGCCGTTATTCACAATATCTGACATGAGTGTGGGTAAGTATAAATCAGACATCGCTTGTAAAAATACGAAGATAATGACAAGGATCACCGGAAGTTTGTAAACATTCAGCATCCTTAAAAGTTTCAGCATAAATTCTCACTTCCTTCTTTTCTTCTTCGTTCTTCCTTCTCTTTCCGAACCATGTCATGGTACTCATGAACTCGGTTTAGAAGCAGGGTAAGCTGCTTTGTATCCTCTTCTCCGAGATACTCCACAAGACCTTGCATCGTAGTCATCATTTCTCTATGGACCTCTCTAACTACTTGCTGGCCTGCTTCCGTAATTTTAATGCGGACGACCCTACGATCATCTGGATCTACTTTCCGCTCCACTAAACCTGCTTCTTCCAGAGTCCTGATTACAGGTGTAATCGTAGGAGATTTTACACGAAGGAGGTTGCTGATCTCCGAAGCCTTCAATCCTTCAATCTGCTCCTTCGTCGTGGGTCCCTTCTCCATATATTCGCTGATCTTACATACAACGGAGGCAGGATCGCGTTCGGTCTCCGTACCTCTAATCAGCGCTGTTAAAAGCATGATTTCGCTGGGGTTACGTCCTTCGGTTTTTCGTTGTTTCCATATCCCCCGATTAAACTTCATAAACGTATAAAGCAAACTTTGTACGGTTGTATCTTCATTCATTTTTGTAAATCCCTCCTCTAAAGCCGAATTACCCTTTCATCCCTTCTGAAATTAATGGCAACCTTAGATTGTTAGGCATCCTAATTAACTTCAAGCAAGCAAATTATATTCCCCGAAATCATGAATGTCAACTGATGTTTAATACAGAATAAAGTTCCCCTTCCAGCTTGTTTTTATGAAGCTGTTCTAAAGCTTTAGGCTACATAAGAAAAGCGATGGCATCGTTGCCACCGCTTTCCTCATACCTCTACTATTCCCTAGCTGTAGACACCTGGGAACTGAACTCAAAATACTGCCTTGCATTTCGATATGAAATATCTTGCACGATATTCCCAAGCAGCTCAATGTCATGAGGAACTTCTCCTTGCTCTACCCATTCTCCAAAGAGATTACACACTAACCTGCGGAAATATTCATGCCTTGGATACGAAAGGAAACTTCTTGAATCGGTCAGCATCCCGACAAATCGGCTGATAAGTCCCGCATTCGCGAGTGCTTTCATCTGAGCAAGCATTCCGTCTTTGGTATCGTTAAACCACCATGCAGATCCGAGCTGGATCTTGCCTGGAATCCCGTCCCCTTGAAAACTTCCCGTTATTGCAGCCAGCACCTCATTATCCCTCGAATTAAGTGAATAGAGGATGGTTCTTGGCAGTGCATCTTCGCTTGCAAGCGAATCAAGGAGACTAACTAGCGGACCTGCGATCAGGCTGTCATTAATTGAGTCATAACCCGTGTCCGGTCCAAGCAGATGGAACATTCTCGTATTGTTATTTCGTGCTGCATTGATATGGAACTGCATGGTCCAGCCCCGAGCCGCATACAACTTACCTAGGAAAACAAGCGTATACGTCTTGTATTTCTGCTCATCGTTCAAGCTCACCTTCGCGCCAGACCGAGCTTGTTCAAAAATAGCAGCTGCCTCTTCTTTTGTTGTATCTGCATAAGGAACATAATCAAGCGCGTGATCGGAGACCCGTCCTCCAACAGAGTGAAAGAAATCCACCCTCTCTTCCATGACTTGCAGGAAGGTATCATAGTCTTCTATCTTTCGCTTAGCAACCTGTTCAAGCTGGGTTAACCAGGGACGGAAGCCCTCACGATTGATCTCCAGTCCTTTATCAGGACGGAAAGAAGGCAACACTTCGGTATCGAAGTCCGGAATCTCTTTAATTAAAAGGTGATATTCCAGCGTATCAGCCGGGTCATCTGTTGTACAAATCACAGTAACATTGGATTTCGTTATAAGATCACGTGCACCAAAACCTTCACTATTCAGTTTGGCATTTACTTTTTCCCAAATCACAGGTGCATTCTTCTCATTAATCAGTTCATATACACCAAAGTATCTTTGCAGCTCTAGATGTGACCATGCATAGACCGGATTTCCGATTGCCAGTGGTACAGTTTTAGCCCAGGCCATAAACCGGTCATAGTCGCTGACACTTTCATCCCCGGTTATGTATTTCTCTTCTACTCCATTTGCACGAAGCAGCCGCCATTTGTAATGGTCCCCATATAACCAAGCCTCCGTCAGATTACGGAAGGTTTTATTTTCGTAAATTTCCTTAGGACTTAAGTGACAGTGATAATCGATGATGGGCATATCCTTGGCATAGTTCTCAAACAACGTAATCGCTGTGTCGTTCGTGAGCAAAAACTGCTCATCCAGAAAAGACTTCATCTACCCTTTCACGCTCCCTATAAGTTCCTTTTAGTTCGTTTCGGTTTACTTACTACCTAAAGCTACACTGTTTTCCCAAAAAATTCAATATAAATTGACAGCGCTAACAAAACCTTTTTTTCTATAGAACACCTTTTTCCATCTTCATGGATTTATGACAAGGTACTTGCTAAGTGATCTAACTCATTGAAGAAGTTCTGTCTTTCATGCAAAGTGTAACGAAATGTACCAAAGGGGCGAACTTGAATGGCAAAAGTAATTTCCAATATGCACCTGAATGAAAAAGTGGGTCTGCTTGAGGTGGAATGTGACCGCGGAGGAAGACCTGGACAGTTCTACATGCTTCGAGCCTGGGATACCTATCCGCTCCTCCCAAGGCCTATTAGTATCTTTGATTGTACGGATCACAGCATCCGTTTTCTATACCTGGTTGTTGGCGAGGGAACCCGCCGTCTATATCAGCTCCGCGCAGGTGACAACCTGACGCTGGAAGGACCATTTGGCAATGGTTTTCCTGAACTGAGCGGAAAAATTGCGCTGATCGGCGGCGGAATTGGAATTGCACCTTTCTATTATGCAGCAAAAAACTATGAGAATGCAGATGTCTTTCTCGGTTTTAGCGATCAACCTTATCTCGTAGAAGAATTCAAACAAGTCTCTTCATCCGTTACGGTTAATGTTGGCGGTACGATTTTGGACACCCTGTCGTTTTCGGATTATGACCATGTCATCGCATGCGGCCCTGAAGGGATGCTGAAAGCAGTTCAAGCGAAACAAGCTGCAGAGCAGACCACGGCGAGCGTCTATGTTTCTCTGGAGAATAAAATGGCTTGCGGTGTTGGTGCTTGCCTTGCTTGCAGCACAAAACATACAACAGGACGCAAAAAAACGTGTACGGACGGTCCTGTTTTTCGAGCAGAGGAGGTTTCTTTTGTATGATCGATCTTTCATGTAATATTGCAGGTATTTCATTTAAGAATCCCATCGTCATGGCCTCTGGTACCTTTGGTTTTGGACGGGAATACAGCGGATTCTACGATATTAATAAACTAGGCGGATTTGTAGGTAAGGGCCTTACCTTGCACCCCAAAGAAGGCAACAACGGGACTCGTATGGCGGAAACCGCAGCAGGAATGATGAATAGTATCGGTCTTGAGAATCCAGGGATTCATGCTTTTCTTACCCAAGAATGTGCTTACTGGCAGTCGCTGGATACTGTTCGAATTGTGAACCTTGGCGGCGGAACGCTTGAGGATTATAGAACCGGCGCAGAGCTTATTCAAGAACATGAGCAGAGCGTCCGCAAAGAGACCGGCCGATCCTCCATTGATATGATTGAGCTGAATATCTCCTGTCCGAATGTAAAAGAAGGCGGAATGGCTTTTGGCATTCAGACGGATGCAGCTCGTCATGTCGTACGTGCCGTGCGAAACAAGACAAACTTGCCTCTTATTGTAAAGTTGTCGCCGGGTGCTGAGAATTTAGCGGAAATGGCAATTATGTGTGAGCACGAAGGAGCAGATGCTCTCTCCCTCATTAATACCATCTCTGCTATGAAAATCGATATACGCAAGCGCAAAAGTGTATTCGAGCATGGTTATGCCGGGCTGTCTGGCCCTGCGATTAAACCGATTGCGCTTCGTATGGTTCATCAAGTTGCCCACGCGGTTACCCTGCCTATTCTCGGTATGGGCGGAATCACAACGGCTGAGGATGTGATTGAGTTTATTATGGCGGGCGCTGATGCCGTTCAGGTAGGCACGGCTAATTTTATTAATCTTCGTACAGGACCCGATCTAATAGAAGGCGTTACAGCCTGGATGGAACAAGAAGGCGTTCAGTCGCTTGATGAAATTCGCGGCATCATCAAATTGATTTAATAGATTGAACTCGGGTCATCTAACCTAGAAACAAAACATAAGTTTTATTTTATATACAACCTCTCTTTCGTTTAAAGCGTCCTTTCCAGCAAAGAGCGTTATAATAAACATGAAAGAGAGGTGTTTTTATGCAGATTCAATTTCTTGGAACCGGCGACATGTTCAGCTTTGAACAGGATCATAACAGCGCTATGATCGAGCATGAAGATACAAGGCTCATTATTGATTTTCCCGAGTCTAACAGCAAGGTACTTCACAAATTAGGAATCCCCCTCAGCGATGTACGGGATGTGTTTATTACTCATCTGCATGACGATCACATCAACGGCTTACAGCAGCTTGGCTACTATGCACAAGTATTTGGCGATCATAAACCGACTTTGTATATTCACGAACAATTGGTTGACCCGCTGTGGCACACACTCGAACCCGGAATGAAGTACACCGTAGGCGGTGAAAAAGCACTCGAGGATTATTTTCATCTCGTACCGCTCCAAGAGGGGACTCCCTTCACGATTGGCGGGATAACGTATGAGATGACCAGAACCGAGCATGTGCCAGGGATGATAAGCTGCGGTCTGCTCGCAAGAGGGTATTTCTATTACAGCGGAGACGCTACCATGGATCAGGATCTTCTGCTGAACATTAATCAAGATGTAAAAGTTATTTTCTATGAATGCCATATGCAGGACGTAACCATCAGCTCGCACACATCACTCGGCGATATTCAGGCCCTGCCCGAATCCATTCAGCGGAAAATACGGCTCATGCATTACCATGACGGGTACGCAAATAGGGAAGTGAGAGAACGATTTAACCAAGAATCACTGGCAAAGCTTGCCCATCCGCTAGAGGTGATTGAGCTATGACAGATCATCACCCGAATAATCATCAACCGAATAACAAAAACACCCCTCCTCAGGAGGGGCGTTCTGTTTCACCTACTGCATCCATTGCAAAGGTAGCACTCTACACAAGTGTCACCATCGTTATTGCTTTTGTGCTGGTGAGTTTATTCAGTTCAATAGGCTTTAATATAATTGTGATAACCCTGAATCTTTCTACCCCTATTCAGTGGACTACCCTGTATATCTTGCCTTGGATTTTTCTCTACTATTTCATTCAGTTCGTCAGGGCTTTTGTGAAAGGGAAGCAGGGTTAATGAGCTGGTATTCTCTCCACTCTTCAGGCAGTAAGGAGCGATAAGGTTCCTGGGTAAAGCGATCATCAATCAGCACGAGCACGCCTTCATCTTCTTCGGTTCGAATGAGCCGCCCGCCTGCCTGAAGCACTTTATTCATGCCTGGAAAAACATACGCATAGTTAAATCCATTACGCCCTGTTTTATTAAAATAATCCTTCAACATGTTGTTCTCCATGCTAATCTGCGGAAGTCCCGTTCCCACTACTATAACGCCGTTTAGTCGATCCCCTGGCAAATCCACACCTTCTGAGAACACACCCCCAAGCACGGCAAAAGCAAGCCGAGTTCGCTCTGGATGCGGTTGAAAAGCTTGCAAGAAGGCATCGCGCTCCTCTTCGCTCATGAAGGATTGCTGGATCACTGTATCGATTCCTTTGCCCTGCTCCTGAGTAAAGGCATCATATACCTCCTGCATGTACGCATAAGAAGGGAAAAAGACAAGCAGATTCGCATGCGGCCGCTCTTCAGCGACTTGCTGAATCAGCTTTGCGATGACCTGCTTCGAGCGCTCGCGATCATTATAGCGGACCGAGACAGGGACAAGCCTTACATCCAGCTGATCCTTACTGAATGGAGAAGGAATACTGAGTGTATAATCCTCCTCCCCTGCGCCAAGCATATCCCGGTAATAATTCATCGGTGACAGGGTCGCTGAGAAATGAATAATGGAGCGGTACCCTTTTCCTGCTTGCCGCAGCAGCTCCGAGGGATCCAGACAGAAGATTTTGATTTTGAAATCACTGCGAATGATCTCCGCATAGGTAAGATAACGTTCGTCATAGAACTTCGCCATCCGAATAAAGTTTTGTGCTGCAAAGTAGGTACTAAGCAGTTCTTCCTGTGCTTCTTCACTTACCTTAGATGCCGCCGTTCCCGTAACCAGCTCGATTTCTGCGGTCTCTACAAACTTCTCCAGTTTTTGAATTAGTGCTTCAGGAAGTTCTGACTGGATGATCCGTCCATCGGCATTGCAATTATTCTTAACGGCAAGCAAGAAGGAATTCACCTCTCCTGCTGCGCGTGATACACCTTCATTTGCCGTCTTATACTCGCTCTTGATTCCAAGAAACACAGATTTAACAAGTTCTGCTGAGAACATGTTTCTGCCTCGGTCCACTAAGTTATGTGCCTCATCGACTAGAACGGCTGTCTTTTTCTTCTGGTCTTCCATCAGCCGCTTCAGAGATACTCTCGGATCGAAAATATAGTTATAGTCACAGACGACCGCATCTGCTGCATAAGCGATATCCAGAGAATATTCAAACGGACATACCCTGTGTTTGCGTGCATACTGTTCGATCACGGGCCGTGTCATGATCGTCTCATTTTTCATAATATCGAGAACAGCTCCGTTAATCCGGTCATAGTATCCTTCACATAATGAGCATTTTCCTGCATCACATGCTTCCTCTTCTTTAAAACAAATCTTGTCTTTAGCTGTAATCGTCACGCTGCTCACATGAAGACCCTGTGCCTGCATCCTAGCAAAGGCTTCTTCTGCTGTGGCTCTTGTCGTCGTCCGCGCAGTAAGATAAAAGATTTTGCTGATATGTTTTGCTCCCATCGCTTTCACAGCTGGAAACAAGGTGGACATCGTCTTTCCGATTCCTGTAGGTGCCTTTGCCATAAGTCCCGCACCTTCTTGAATGGTCTTAAAAACAGCACCAGCAAATTTCCGCTGACCCGCCCGGTAATTCGGGAATGGGAACGGCAACGCCTCTATGGAAGCATTCCGCTCCTCTTCATGGATACGGAGCATGTCCGCATAAGGAGCATACGCTGCTACAACCTCGTGTGCGTAAGCTTCCAGCTCCTCAAAGGTATAAGCTTCGAGTAATTTTCGCTGTTCTCCGCTGCCCGTACGTACATAGGTAAGCTGAACCTGCATACGGGGCAAGTTCTGTGCTTTGGCATGCATATAAGCATACATTTTCCCCTGCGCCCAGTGAACTTGTAGTCCTTCTCCCAAGTCCTCCAGCGGTGCAGCGGTTGATTTGATCTCATCAATTGTCCACTCTCCGTTTAGCTGGATGAGCCCATCACAGCGCCCTTCGATGTGAAATAACAGCTCCTCATGCTGGATATCGGTTGTAAGAAAGACTTCCTTCTGGTCTGTTTCCGCATAGGTTTTCTGAATGCTCTGATGAATCCGGGTTCCTTCATGCATCGTAGCATTCGTTCGGAAACCGCCTGTAATACTGCCGCTGCGATAGACGTACTCTACCAGCGGTCTTACCGATATGGAAATATCGTAACTCAATTCATCACCCGCTCCTGGTCTTATTCATCTCTTCACTGTAACAGAACAGGATGCCAGAAACCAGTGAACAACAAGTTAGAAAAACCAAGTATTATACAATAAGTAGATTACATTATTTGTAATATAATGAATGAAACAAACACACAAAGGAGACTAGGCATGCTCTTTATGATTATTTTGCTAGGGATCGTTATTCTTATCCTCCTTTTGGATATTAGAAGCAAATTGCCAAAGAGACGAAATATAGTAAAAGAAGAAATTGATAAATCGAGGCAAGTAAGAAAGAAACTCCAAAATGAGCGAACAAGATATCGTAAAAAAGACGGCGATCAATAGCTAATCGATCTGCCAAGTTTAGAAAGCGACCTGTTTATATGCTATATTTTGATGGTAATACATGTTATCTCAAATAGTGCACAGGAGGTTGTTATTATGTATCTTTATATTTTCTCATCACCGATCACAGATGCACGCGAGGAACATCACTACGTCACGCTCCATGGCGAAGAAGGTACACGTTACATTATCGAAATGGATAATCCAATCGAGGGAGAAGCAGCGGTTCCCGGATATGAAGTCATTGATGCAAATGGCACGATCGCAGGCAGTAACTTCATCGTCATGAATAACATCCCTGTTACCGAAGAGGGACGAGAAGCATTTGAAGCACGATTCATGAACCGGGCACGTAAAGTGGAAGGCGAATCTGGTTTCTCCGGGATCCGTGTACTTCGTCCACTGAACAGTGACACGTATGTCATTCTGACCGCATGGGTATCCAAAGAAAGTTTTGAAGCATGGCAGAAGTCTCAAGCCTATTCCCACGCACATGCTAAACGCGATACAAGCGAAGGTATTGCTGCACAAGCACCGTCAATCTTCGCTCGTCCATCCTTTGTAACGACGTACACCGCAGAGTAATCTAAAATAATATAGCCCCGTCCACTCCCTGTTCTAACCTGAATAGGGGTGGACGGTTTTTTGTGTGTTCTTTTTTTGCGCACTCATTTTTTGGGTGCTCTTTTTGTTTAATTTTTTTGTTCTCTTTTTGTTTATCTCTTTTTGTGCACTCTTATTTATGTACTATTTTTTTGAGTACTCTTTTTGTTTATTGATTCTTTTGTGTACTCTTATTGTTTATTATTTTGCGTACTCTTTTTTGTGCACTAAACTTTTTATATGCTTTTTTACACTCTTTTTTTATGTACTATATTTTTGAGTACTTTTTCTGTTTAATCCCTTTATAGGTATTCATATTTTACTTATTATTACTTTACATATTTATATTTGACCTACCCACATTAGCGCTAATATCCCTTCGCCCATATCCCTTTTTCTATTCCTTACTTCATTTTCCTTGGACTCGTTGCTCATCTCAGGGAGCAACGATGTCCCTTACCGCCCCCCACTTTGGGGAAGGACTGATCTTACCCGGCACTTTCGGCACTGCGCAAGCGTAACTCAAGGGAATAAGGAGATTACGAGATCGGCGCGACTTTGGCTTTGGCTGGACCTCCTCGCCTTGAATCCACCCTGTCCAGACAAAACAAGCGGAGCAGAGAGCACGTAATCACCGTCTCCCTTCTCTCCAACTTCCACATCACCATCATCCTCATCTCCCCGACTTCTGCACTAACACCGTCCCCCTCTTCCGCTAACCTGTGCATTACTGGGTATATTACTCTAAAGTGATGAATAGATTGTCTTTTGACATCCCCAAGCGTGCATAGGATAATATTTCTTACAAATGCGGAGATGCATATATTCTAAAATAAGATATAATAAAACCATTATTTTACATTATAACTTGTCGCATGGAATAGTTTGTCGCATGGAAATGAAGGAGGGAACCTGTTGGAACGCCAAATCTGGAGCAGATGGATTACGAAGCCATTTGTATTCTTCACCTTAATTATGATTATAAAAAGCTACCTGACTTGGTATGCCATCTTTGACAACATTCCTTTCTGGCAACCTTTACTCACCGAGGTTCCTTTTGTATGGCTTATTTTTTGTTTTATTGAGCGCTTTGCTCATAAACGTAAAATTGGCTATTACATGATTGCCAATCTGGTCATTACGATCGTTTTCTTCGCTGCCATTATGTATTACAAATATTACGGAGTCATCGTTACCTATCATGCCTTAGCTCAAGTGAACCAAGTGACTTCCGTCAACAGCAGTGTTTTCTCTCTGCTTGCACCCTATTATCTGCTGATCTTTGTTGATGTTATTGTGCTTAGTGTTTATTATATTCAGCGCAGGATTAGGCAAAAGAAACAGGGTTCTAGATCAAATATAACCTTGCCTCGCATAGGTAAGCGGACAGCTGTCGTTATCTTTGCTTTTTCTGCGCTGCTGACCCTCTATAACATTTGGCCGAATCGTGCCAGCATGAATGAGCTGAATCAAGCCGAATCGATGGGGATACTCAATTACGAGGCATATATGATTGCCGCAGATAAACCAAGTGATCCCGTACCTGCTGACCAGATTACCCAAGATAAAATCAATGAACTAAAAGGGTTCTCCGCCGATCAGCCTGCCATTTCTACTTATTGGGACGCAGCCAAAGGACGGAATGTCATTATTATTCAAATGGAGTCATTTCAAAATTTCCTAGTCGGGCTTCATATTGATGGTAAAGAAATCACACCTAATTTGAATAAACTTGCAAAAGAAAGCCTGTATTTCCCTCATTTCTATCAGCAAGTCGGACAAGGGAATACTTCGGATGCAGAGTTTGTTGTGAACTCTTCTTATTACATTCCAGCTAGAGGGGCTTCTTCCCAGATATATGCCGGTTATGAAGTACCTAGTTTAGCCAAACTGCTGGATCAATACGGATATAACACAACCACTTTTCATACGAACAAGGTAGAGTTCTGGAATCGTAAAGAGATGTATGCAGCGCTAGGCTTCGGAAAATATTACGATATGGACTTTTTCGGTAATGAAGATGCCGTTGCCTTTGCTGCTTCCGATGAAGTGCTGTATAAGAAGACATCTGAAGAACTGAAGTCCCTCCAGGACACGGATAAGCCTTTCTATTCTCAGGTCATTTCCATGTCCGCGCATCATCCGTATCATCTGCCTGAAAGTAAATATAAAATGGAGCTTCCAGCGCGTTATGAAAACACGCTTGTAGGTGATTATATAAGAGCTCAGAACTACGCTGATTATGAACTTGGTATTTTCATTGATCAGCTGAAAGATAACGGGGTGTGGGATAACAGCCTCATTGTTCTATATGGAGATCATCTTGGACTCCCGCTCTATTCACTTGAGGAAGATGATCGGGTCCTGATGAAAGAAATTTTCGGACGGGATTATACCCGCGCAGATATGATGAACATTCCGCTCATTATCTCTGCACCGGGTGCTACTCACGGGGCTCGTATTGATCAGCTTGGAGGTCAAGCCGATATTGTTCCTACTGTGGCAAGCTTGCTTGGCATATCCATGGACGATTACATCCATTTCGGTCAGGATCTGCTGAATGGGCATTCTAACCTTCTTCCTGAGCGCTATTACCTTCCTTCTGGATCATTGATTACCGAAGAAGGCATGTTTATTCCAGGCAGCGACTATGAAGACGGTACACGGTATCCCCTTCCTTTAATTGAAGAGACAGCCGATCCTTCGTTTGTATCTGCTCTGAATCCACCGCCGGATGCGCTGAAGGAAGCAGGCAAGAACATAAACAAGGGAACCGTCAGCAAAGACAAATACGATCGTGCGCTTGAGCTGCTTCACCTTTCAGACAGCTATGTAACCCAGTTACCGAAGCGATAAATCACCATTTTCCTTAGTAAAATAGCAAACGCGAAGAACCCTCTGTACTTGTATAGAGGGTTCTTCGTATATTTTGTTTACTACTAGAGCTAGAGCTACTAAAGACATTAAGGAACTATAGGAACTAGAGACACCGGAGGAATCCAGATGCGCTAGAGCCAATAGATGTATCGCCTCTATTATATCTAGCAAAGGGGCTCATCATTGGCCTTTTTTAGCATCGGCTCGGTGAATGCGATCCATTCCCTGACCGCGAAGGATTGATAACGATCTTTACGCCAAACCATGCCAAGTTCCCAGGGGATACGTTCGTGAAGCGGCAAGATACATACTTCCTCCACATCCAGCTCCCTGCAGATCGTCTCCGGCATGAGCGCCACACCAAGCCCTGCTGCTACCATATTGCTGATTAGATCCCACTGGGCACTTTCATAGATAATACGAGGCTGGTAGCCTGCTTTTTGACAAGCACCAATAATACGATCATGCAAAGTAAAGTCTTCACGAAACAAGATAAATGCATCTTCCCGAAGTGCTGATAAATGAATCTCTTCTTCACCAGCAAGCGGATGTGTAGGATGAAGCACGACTTTAAGTGATTCTGTAACAAATATATATCCATCTAGCAGGGAATCATCGGTTGGCAAGACCGTAACACCAATATCCAGTGCACCGGATACCACGTCTTTCTCTACTTTTTTCCCGCCATCCTCAAACAGCTGAATAGTTATATTTGGATACTGTTTGTAGAACTCTCCGATGACCTTTGGGAAGAAGCTCGCACCAATCATAGGCGGAAGCCCAATCCGGATATGCCCCTTTTTGAGATGCATTAAGTCATCGAGTTCTGAGGACAAGTTATGAAAAGAATTCACAATCTCTTGGGCCTGTCTTGCAAAGACTTCTCCCGCATCTGTGAGTTCGACTTTCTTCCCGTACCGATCAAGAAGAGTCACTCCTAATTCTTCTTCCAAATTTTTAACCGTCTTACTGATCGAAGGCTGGGTTATATAGAGGGCCTGAGCTGCTTTGGTAAAGCTCTTTTGCCGCGCTACTTCCAAAAAATAATTCAGATGCCTAATGTCCATAAGTGAACTCCTTCCCTACTATAGATAAAAGGAATAGTAGAAATGCTTAATATGCATTTTACTCATGAAAGAGTTTAATGTAAAATTTTCAGTAACAAAACATTCCAATTTCAAAGTGAATTATTACCTATATAGCTTTGTTTTTCTAAGGAGGTCCATCACATGAAACAAACAGGAAAGATCGTATTTCAGGTCCTGATCCTGCTTTTGTTCGCTCTGCTTATGAACGGGATGGCCAATCTCCTGCACCTGCCTATTCCTGGATCGATTCTTGGTATGGTGGTTCTGTTCATCCTTCTGCAGACTCGTATTATTAAACTCAGCTGGATTGAAGCCGGTGCAAGCTGGCTGCTCGCAGAGCTTCTATTATTTTTTATCCCCTCCGCTGTGGGGGTTATGAATTATTTCGACATGATGAAGCAAGATGGTTTCAGCATTCTGCTCGTCATTCTCATCAGTACATTTCTTGTGATGGCTGTATCTGGACTTATTGCTACCATCATGACAAAAAGAAAGGAGAAAAAACAAAATGACCGCATTACTATGTCTCGTGTTCACTCTAGCCATCTACCTGCTAGCCAAAAAAATGTATAAAAAGATGCCTAAAGTATACTTATCTCCCCTTATCATTGTGCCTGTGGTCATTATTGTTGCTCTTCTGACGACGAATACCTCTTATAGCTCATATAACAAAGGCGGCAGTATACTAACGTTGCTCTTGCAGCCCGCAACCGTTGCATTTGCGATTCCGCTTTATAAATATCTGAAAGAACTCAAGCAATACTGGCGTGAAATTGTGACCGGTGTATCGCTCGGTTCGCTAGTAGCCATCACTTCTTCTGTCCTTGTTGCCAAGGGACTCCACCTTGATCCGGGACTTGAATCAAGCTTACTGCCACACTCGATCACAACACCCATTGCCATGAATGTAGCTACCATGGTTGGGGGCGTGCCGCAAATCACTGCTGTCTTCGTCGTGATGACGGGACTCATGGGGCTATTAATTGGACCTTATACCCTGAAATTGTTGAAAATTGACGGGGAAATTGCTCGGGGAATTCTATATGGTACAAGTGCGCATGGTACCGGGACTTCCAAAGCATTCGAATTCAGCCCGCTAACCGG
Organism: Paenibacillus polygoni; assembly: GCF_030263935.1. NCBI lineage: Bacteria > Bacillati > Bacillota > Bacilli > Caryophanales > Paenibacillaceae > Paenibacillus > Paenibacillus polygoni. The sequence goes on from NZ_CP127162.1 coordinate 4,689,591, forward strand.
GACAATCTCCAGCATATCCATGGTACTCTCCGCGATCATCACTCTGGCCATATCCCCTGTTCTATCGATGTTTTTGTTCTCTTAATACACCTTCTATCCCTTTTTTTTCAAAAAAGTTATTGTATTGCAGGACACTCTTACCTTAAAATGAAAGAACGATAACATCGCTGATTAGCGGGGGAGATTACCCATGAAGAGAACCGGTATGAAAAGAGCGCTCGACCGCCTTGGCCGCATTGTCCTACCAAAAGAAATGCGTGATACCATGGAGATAGATATCGGCGACCCGCTTGAGTTCTTTATTGAAGGTAAGGAGCTAATCCTTCGTAAATACAAATCTACGCTATGCATTTTTTGCGGAAATGTAGATACTGAAATGTATTTCAAGGAGCAGTTTATCTGCAAGAATTGTGCCAAAGAGTTAAAAATCGCGGAAAATCTAATCGATATTTCAGCAGGCGAACGACAAGAAAAGACACTTTCTGAGCATGAACGACGTGCAACCTATTTTATTAAGCCAGAACTGTCAGCAAAACCTAACGTACATAGACATCCGTTCGCCACAAGCTCCGACGAATTTGCCCGTGATGTAAGACCGAAGACAGCGCAAATGCTGCGTAAGATGAAAGAAATAATAGATACACATCCCGGTATCTCTCAGAATCAAATCGCGGAGAAACTAGGGATCAGCCAAGGGCGTGTATCTCAGCTCAAGAAACTTCTTTAGTAAACGGTATCATGCAGGAACATCAGATTTTAAAGTAGCAGTTACATGACAAAAAGATATACCAAGTGAACAAGCCCCTCTTCATTAAGAAGAGGGGCTTGTTTCTTGTACTTTCTCTGAAAAAGAAATGACCGAAGATTACCTTATACCCATTTATCTGTCGACTCAGAAATAAACAGCCGATCTCCGTACCTGGCAGACTGTAATGCAGCTACAGTAACTGCCTGTGTACGGAGTGCATCTTGGTAATCTGAGCGAATGAGGCTTCGATCTCCTGTCCGAACAGCATGCAGAAAGGCTTCATTTTCACGCTGATAAGGGTTATTCTCACCCGCTATGGTTTGCTTCCCTTCTGCTGTAGAAATGACCAGCTGTTCAGGATTCCACTCCCATATGCCTTCCGCGGTATAGAAAGTAAGTCCGGATCGTCCCGCTACTCCCTCAGGTAAAATACAGGTGTTCATAATATTGGCTACTGCCCCATTTTGCATCTTTAAGTTTACCGTCCCTACATCGGGAACCGTAACTCCTTCATGAAGCTTGTGCATGCTGCGCCCTGCATACATTGCCTGTACCTCAGATACTTCGCCGGCTACATAGCGTAGTAAGTCGACAATATGCGTGGTCTGTTCAATAAACTGCCCGCCAGAGCCTTCTAGGTCACGCCACCAAGCTACGCCTGGCATTCCTCCATTCCAGCAGCCACTCGCCATCCCGATCGTTTGTCCTGCTAATGCCTGCTTAAGCTTTTCTGCGTTCTCCTGATATCGAAAATGATAGCCTACAGCTGTCAGCAGACCCTTCTCACGAATGGCAGCTTCAATTTGCATGGGCAGCTCCAGATCAACCGACAGCGGCTTCTCCACAAAGAAGGGGATACCCCGTTCGATTAATGCTAACTCTATCTCTCCATGCGCCATCGGCGGAACACAGATATAAACAGCATCCAGCTTTTCCTCTTCAAGCATCGTATGGAGATCTTCATAAGGATTTGCCTCATATTTTACAGCCATCGTCTGTGCCTTTTCGAGACTCGTACCGAGAATCGCTTGTATCTTCACATCTTCTGCCTCCTGAAGCAGATCGGCATGCACTTTACTAAACCACCCCGTACCCATAATTCCGATGTGTAACATCATGTCAGCATCTCCTTTATATCTAATCTAGACCCGCTGCGGCTTTGCTTCTCGGATCAGTTGTTCAAGCTCCTGGTTATACATATCTTGTTCCATGTCCGTCCAAGCATTTGCCTCAGACATATAAGCTATAACGGCCGATTTATACTGCTCCACTTGCTGAATTCGGAAAAATAAGCTGCCCGTTCGCCGTACGAAGAAGTCTGCCGGTGTTACCGCCATCTCTTCTTCCATCGCATACTGAAGCTGAGTGAGTAATGGAGCAGGCAGATCATATTCCTGACCGTCTTGCTCTAATCGCTCTGCGATCTGATACAGCCGCTCCGTATTGGAACCATACATCGCAGCTAGAGAGGATGCTTCTTCCTGAGTAAATCCATACTGCTGTCCTTCATTTATCAGTTGTTCCACAAAAGCACGATACCCGCCGCTTCCACCGACATGGCCTCCTGAGATCGGCATTTGTTTTGTCTGACAAGAACGGAACACATGCCCACTCGTCTCAGAGAGTAACTTCGCAGCTAAATCTACGACCGTTTCCGCCATCTTTCGATAGCCGGTTAATTTGCCGCCAGCAATCGTGATCAGTCCTGTTTCTGACTGCCAGATTTCATCTTTTCGTGAAATTTCAGAGGCGCTTTTTCCTTCTTCATAGATAAGAGGACGGATTCCTGCCCAGCTCGATTCCACATCATCGTAAGTAACTCCGGCACTCGGGAACATAAGCTGAATCGCCTTCATGACATAATCCAGATCCTCAGGTTCTACCTGGGGGTGAGCCAAATCTTCCTCATAGACCGTGTCGGTCGTACCCACATACGCTTTGCCCTCTCGAGGAATCGCAAAAAGCATACGGCCATCCGGTGTATCAAAATAAACAGCCTGCCTTAGCGGAAAGCGGCTCTGATCAATGACTAGATGCACACCCTTTGTGTGCTGCAGCACTTTTCCTTTTTTGGAATGATCCAGCTCACGAAGTTCATCTACCCAGGGACCGGCTGCATTCACCACTTTCGCTGCTCGAACCGTGAATTCCTTTCCTGATATCAAATCTCGCACGAGCGCACCTTTGACCTGCTGATTTTCATAGAGAAACTGATTTGCCTTTACATAATTTACTGCATGAGCTCCCTGCTTAACTGCTTCTTTCATCACTTCAATGGTAAGTCTTGCATCATCCGTCCGGTACTCCACATAGTAACCCCCGCCTGACAGGTCCTGATCATTCAGCAAAGGTTCCTTTTGCAGTGTCTGTTCTTTATTCAGCATCACTCTGCGCTCATTCTTCTTCACTCCAGCGAGGAAATCATACACTCGAAGGCCAACCCCGGTCATGAATTTGCCATACGTTCCTCCCTTATAAAACGGAAGCAGCATCCACTCGGGTGTCGTAACGTGCGGGCCATTCTCATATACAATCGCTCGCTCTTTACCGACCTCCGCTACGACATCAACTTGAAATTGTTTGAGATACCGAAGGCCTCCATGCACAAGCTTCGTAGAGCGACTGGACGTCCCGGCGGCGTAATCCTGCATTTCCACTAAAGCCACTTTCATCCCGCGGGATGAAGCATCGAGAGCGATCCCTGCGCCTGTAATTCCTCCGCCGATAATGAGTAAATCATATGTATTCTTCTCCATCCTATGGATCATTTCTTGTCTTGATATCCCTGCAAATCCTGCCTTCATATGAGAAAACCTCCGCCCCGATCATTTCTATAACCTATGTAAAAAAGACCGCAAAATAGCACACGGGATATTCCCCAAGTGGATTTGCAGTCTCTCCTTCTCTTCCAGACCCATATTTACTTTTATCTGTATCTTACCACGCAGCTGCATGATTGACACAGATTCTTCCATTTATATTTTAAAAGCCATGGCAGCATGTACTGCTCTTTGCCAGCCGCTATATAATCGTTCTCGCTCTTCTTCCTTCATCACCGGTTCGAAAATCCGCTCTGAAGCCCATTGTTCACTAATCTCTTCACAGCTGCTCCAAAAACCAACAGCAAGACCCGCTAAGTAAGCTGCTCCGAGGGCTGTCGTCTCACCAATGGTCGGTCTTTCCACCGGACAGCCTAAAATATCACTCTGAAATTGCATCAGCAAGTTATTTCTTACCGCACCGCCATCGACTCGCATCCTTGCCAGCCCATTACCTGAATCCTGCTGCATCGCTGTTAGTACATCCCTCGTCTGATAAGCAAGCGACTCCAAGGTAGCACGAATGAAATGCTCTTTGGTTGTTCCTCGGGTCAGGCCAAACATCGCTCCCCGCACATCGCTGTCCCAATAAGGGCTGCCGAGACCTACAAACGCAGGCACAAGGTATACGCCATCCGTAGAATCTACCCGGGAGGCATACAGCTCACTGTCTTTGGAGTCTCGGATCATACGCAGTCCATCCCGCAGCCACTGTACAGCCGATCCGGCGATAAAAATACTGCCTTCGAGTGCATATTCCACCTTACCGCCAACGCCCCAAGCAATGGTTGTAATTAGTCCATGTTTTGAACGGATCGCAGTCTCACCGGTATTCATCAGCATAAAGCAGCCTGTACCGTATGTATTCTTAATATCACCCTCACGGTAGCAAGCTTGACCGAATAAAGCAGCTTGCTGGTCGCCTGCGGCTCCTGCGATAGGAATCTCAGCACCAAAGAAATGATAAGGCACGGTATAAGCATAGATTTCAGATGAACCTTTCACCTCAGGCAGCATCGCAGCAGGAATTTGCAATAGATCTAAAATCTCTTGATCCCATTTCAGTTCATGAATGTTATACATCATTGTACGGGAAGCATTTGAATAGTCCGTGACATGCGCTTTTCCGCCTGACAAATTCCAGATCAGCCAGCTGTCAATCGTTCCAAAGAGCAACTCGCCTTTTTCCGCTCTCTCCCGCGCTCCCTCTACATGATCTAGAATCCACTTCACTTTTGTCGCAGAGAAATAGGGGTCGATAAGAAGCCCTGTTTTCTCACGGATCAGATCCTCTAATCCATCTTCTTTCATCTTCGAGCAAATATCTGCCGTCTGTCTGGACTGCCAAACAATCGCATTATAAATGGGATGTCCCGTATCCTTCTCCCATACCACTGCTGTCTCCCGCTGATTCGTAATACCGATGCCGGCAATCTGTGCAGCGTTTACCCCTGACTCAGCTAAACAATTCGCAATGACAGCTAGGATTGAACTCCAAATTTCACTCGCGTTATGTTCCACCCACCCCGGCTTCGGAAAATACTGCGTAAACTCGCGCTGAGCACTATAGACGATATCCCCTTTTTTATTGAATAAAATCGCTCTTGAACTTGTTGTTCCCTGATCCAAAGACATAATATATTGCTCCATTGTTTACCTCCTTACGTTCTCCTTCTCTTTACTCACCTTTTACTTATTTTTCACTTCTCTTTTACTTACGTGTATTCTTTTCTATTCCTCTAAATGATTGAAGGCATTATACCTGGTAATACTTCAATAATAGCCCGGTATCTTTTACCATTCATCCATCCTGATGAAAGCAACTATGATGAAAAGGATTCATTCTCTGTAATTCTTATCTCATCCAAGCCATATATTCTAATCAGCCTGCTCGCCAGAAGCTAAATGCAAGTACCCAATTTTATGTATAGTTAATCTATATGCTGGCTTTGCGGAAGTCAACCATGAGTCATTAAGCGGGGGGGGCAAAACCTGGTCTTTTCATTACATATAAGGAGTGACACCTATTTATGCTGAAAGCTCTACAAAGACTCGGCAAATCATTAATGCTGCCAGTCGCTGCGCTTCCCGCTGCCGGGATTTTGCAAGGCTTCGCACTCATTGACTATCAAAAAGACATTCCGCTCGGAGCTGTCGGCGGATTTATCAACCAGTACATCACTCCTTTTCTGAGTGCGGGTGCTGGAACGATCTTTAGCAATCTTGCGATTATATTTGCTGTGGGTGTCGCCATTGGTTTGGCTGGGGATGCTGTCGCTGCCCTGTCTGCGGTTATCTCGTATTTGATTCTTGTAAAGGTTATGGAACAGGTTCCGCTTGTTTTTGACTATATACCGGACGATGTGAAGCTGGATACCGGGGTGCTTGGCGGTTTTATTACAGGGATTCTATCTGCCTATCTCTATAGGCGTTTTCACAATATGAAACTGCCGGAGTGGCTCGGCTTTTTTTCTGGGAAGCGTTTTGTGCCCATCATTACATCGATTACCACGATTATTCTGGCTGCTTTGCTTGGTATGATCTGGAGTCCTATACAAGACGCCATTGCTGTCTTTGGAAATTGGGTCGTCGGTCTCGGAGGAACAGGTGCCTTTATTTTCGGTGCAGCAAACCGCCTGCTTGTTCCTGTCGGACTTCATCATGTACTGAATTCTATTGCTTGGTTCCAGATTGGTGACTTTACGAATGCAGCGGGTGAAGTGGTTCACGGGGACCTAACGCGTTATTTTGCAGGAGACAAGACAGCTGGCGTCTTCATGTCCGGATTTTTCCCGATTATGATGTTTGCCATGCCGGCAGCTGCCCTTGCGCTTATACATACCGCTAGACCTGAGAAACGTAAAATGGTTAGTGCCATCTTTATTGGTTCAGCGCTGGCTTCTTTCCTTACTGGGATTACAGAGCCGCTGGAGTTTTCCTTTATGTTCCTTGCCCCTGTTCTTTATGTCATTCATGCGCTGCTTACCGGCTTGTCCGGACTCGTTATGTACTTGCTTGATGTTAAGCTTGGGTTTGCTTTCTCGGCGGGTCTGATTGATTACCTGCTGAATATCAAGTTATCGACTAACCCTTTTCTGCTCCTTCCAGTTGGTCTCGCCTTTGGCGTTATATATTACTTCCTGTTCCGCTATGTTATCGTCAAATTCAATCTAAGAACACCAGGACGCGAAGATAGTGATGCAGAGGTCCTAGAGACAGCAGAAGAACCCGAAGTACCTGCCATGAAATCAACATTAGAGGAGATCAAAGCAGAAAGAGTGCTCCGAGCCATTGGCGGCACGGATAACATTGAAAGTATTGATGCTTGTATTACCCGCCTGCGTCTCGTGGTACGAGATGAGAATATTGTGAATGATATCGAACTAAAAAGAGCAGGTGCGGCGGGTGTTGTGCGGCTCGGTCATGGTGCTGTTCAGATTATTTTTGGTACTTCTTCTGAAGCGCTAAAAGATGAAATCAAGAAAAAAATGTAATACAAAGATCAAGTGAGAAGCCCGGCGCTTACAGCGGCAGGCTTTTTTTATTTATTTTACTTAGCTGTCGTTCTTTCTCTGTTTGAAGTCATAACAAATTAGGCACGCAGGAGGATACATATCATCACATATAAAGCATAAGATGGTATTAAATCTAGTCTATTACCACCAAAGGGGGCATCTTCAAGATGAAACAGAGAACCTGGTCACTCGTTATCCTAATTGCGGTTCTTGTTATCAGCGGCTGCAGCTCTTCACCCACTGCAGATCCATTGTCATCCAACAAAAAGATAACGCTTACATTATGGTATTGGAACCGTAGTATTGATGATCAACTGCTTCAAAAAGCAAAAGAACAGTTTCCCAACATTCATCTAGTGACCCAAAAGATTGGCGGTGACTTCAAGTCCAAATTAAAGACAACGATGGCGGCCAAGTCTGGCGAACCCGATATTGTTGCTCTAAATGACTGGATTATGGAGCTGTTCCCAAGCCAGGATCGTTTCTACGATCTTTATGAGTTTGGAGCCGCTGAAGTGAAGGATCAGTATCTAGACTGGAAATGGCAACAAGGGGTTACACCGGATGGTCAGATGATTGGCTTCCCAATGGATACCGGACCAACGGCTCTATTTTACCGAGAAGATTTATTTAAAGAAGCCGGGCTGCCAACCGATCCTGAAGAAGTGCATAAGCAGATGAGCACATGGGACGATTATAGGCAGGCGGGTCTTACCCTGAAGGAAGCATTCAACGGAAAGGTCTTTATGTATGACAATATTGAAAACGTATACAACGAGATCATCTCACAAAGTGATAAGAAGTATTTTACTCCAGAAGGAGATTTTATAGGGGATTCGAATGAGACCATTCGTGAGGCTTGGGACATGTCAGTCGCTTTTCATAAGGACGGACTCATTGCAAATGCAGACCACTGGACACCCGAATGGAACGCTGGTGTGAACAAAGGGAAGATCGCTTCTTTCGTAGGCGCGGTGTGGATGAAACAGCCTCTCCAAGAAGCAGCTCCAGATACCGCAGGAAAGTGGCGGGTAACAAGAGCTCCAGGAGGAGACGGAAATGTAGGCGGCTCGTTCATGGCCATTCCAAAATCAAGCGAGCATCCTAAAGAAGCTTTTGAAGTCATTAAGTGGCTCCAGAACCCGGAGAACCAGCTGACAATGTTCAAAACAACCAACCTATTCCCGTCCACCCCGAGCGCTTATGACAGTGACACAATTCGGGAAGGTGAACCTTTCTTTGGAGGACAAGCGACAGGTGAAGTTTTTGCAGAATCAGCACGAAATGTCCAAATCTCCTTCTTCGGAGAACGGTATCCTGCCGTTCACGGGGTGATGACACGCTGGCTGAATAATATTGCGAATCTTGATCCAGCTACTGCCTTCGATGAAGCGATGCAGCGGGTAGAACGAGAACTGAAGCGATAAGCCCAAATGAAAAGGAGGTACCTTTATGCAGCAACCTGTAAAGCATAAACCTACACAAACCTATATGCCGGTCCCGCCAAAACGCCAGCTTGCTAAGGAAATTTGGAAGAACCGGGCCGTGTATACCGCTATCTCCCCTTTTTATCTCTTGTTCGCTGTCTTCGGTTTGTTTCCGATCGGATTCTCACTCTATCTTGCCTTTCATAAATGGGACGGCATTGGCGAGATGACATTTAACGGATTCAATAATTCCAGCTATATGCTGACCGACCCCGAGTTCTGGCAAGCCGTAGGCAATACCTTTATGATCTGGATTTACTCTACGATCCCCATGCTCTTCTTTGCTCTAATTGTCGCTTTTTTACTCCATGCCCCTTTTATCAGGTTCAAAACCTTTTTCCGAATTGGATTCTTTCTACCGAATGTTACCTCGATTGTAGCTGTATCTATTATTTTCGCTGCCTTATTCGCGAACAACTATGGGATTTTAAATTATGTAATGGGTGTATTCAATCTTCCTCTTGTTGCTTGGCTCGATGTGCCTTGGGGAATTAAAGCCGCTCTTTCCTCTATGGTCATCTGGAGATGGACCGGATATAATGCCGTTATTTATCTTGCCGGGCTGCAGAGTATTCCAACTACCTTATATGAAGCTGCCAAAATCGACGGTGCTACGGGTATTCAGTCTTTTTTCCGTATTACCATTCCGCTCCTTCGTCCCGTTATTCTCTTCACCGTCATCACTTCCACAATCGGGGGTATGCAGCTCTTTACTGAGCCGCAGATTCTGCTTGGCAATAATGGCGGAACCGGCGGAGCAGGGATGACAATTGTCCTCTATCTGTACCGTGAATCATTTATCAATAATTACTTTGGTTACGGGGCAACGGTGGGCTGGGGGATGTTCCTGATTATTGCCTTGTTCTCATTCATTAACTGGAAAATCGTTCAAGGTCCATCATCCAAATAGAAGGAGTGAGGTTCCATGAAGCAGTCAAAGTTTACATCGTTTATTCTCTATCTTGGCTTAGCCATCGGACTTATGATCTCCATGTTTCCCTTCTATTGGCTTATTGTGATGTCGACCCGAACCACATCGGATATTTATCAGTTTCCTCCAAAACTTTGGTTTGGCGGGGAACTGTGGAATAACATTTCGCGGGTCATGACACAGATTGACTTTTTTGGTGCCTTTTTAAATACCTTATTCGTAGCAACGGCGGTTACGGTACTCGTGCTTTTCTTTGATTCACTGGCGGGATTTGCTTTTGCTAAGTATGAATTCCCGGGAAAAAAGATTCTGTTCGTCATCCTGCTCACGACCATGATGGTTCCTTCACAGCTCTCTCTTGTTCCTTCCTTTGTCATTATGGCAGAGCTCGGCTGGGTCGGAACGTTCAAAGCCCTGATCATCCCTGGAATGGTCAATGCCTTCGGCATCTTCTGGATCAGACAGTATGCTGAAGGTTCGATTCCAAGCGAGCTGCTCGATGCCGGCCGCATGGATGGTGCAGGTTTCTTTCGAATCTACTTTAATGTAGCGCTGCCTATCTTGCGTCCCGCGTTCGCTTTTCTAGGAGCGTTCACTTTTATAGGAGTATGGAATGATTACCTGTGGCCGCTCATTGTCCTTACGGATGAGAAAAAGTATACGCTTCAGATTGCCTTGTCCCAATTAAATGGACTCTATAATACCGATTATTCCATGATTATTGCCGGTACACTGCTTGCCATAATTCCACTTATCATCATGTTCTTATTTGTGAGCAAGCAGTTTATTTCCGACATTGCAGCGGGTGCGATTAAAGACTAGACTCGCTTTCCTTTTCCACTGTTATTTCTGTTTCATCTAAAAAAGAGGGAAGATTAATGGGTAGTATTAGAGGTTAATGCATAAGTATAGCTCTCAAGGCTTTCATTCGTAAAAAGAACACGGAAAGTGGTCATAGCCCCGTCAAGTAGACATTAAAAAAAGAGGATTTTCCATTTACGCGGCGACTTTTTCCCGGAATTCGATTGGGGAGAGGTCGCCGAGTTTGTTTTGGAAACGTTCCTTATTGTAAAATGAAATATACTCCGTAATTTGGCTTCTTGCTTGTTCCAGATTATTAGGCTTTTCCAAATACAGCTTTTCCGTCTTTAAGTGGGAAAAGAACGACTCGATACAAGCATTGTCATAGCAGTTTCCACGTCGGGAATGACTCCCTGTCAACTGCTTCTCTTCAAGCAACTTAGCATAGCTTTTCGAGGTATACTGAAACCCTTGGTCCGAATGGAGCAAAGAGGGTCCATCTTTTAGTTGCTGCACAGTGTCCATAACGAGTTTTAGGTCATTGCGCTCGGAGAGTTCCCAGGCTACTATTTCGTTGTTATATAAATCCATTACAGCCGAGAGATAAGCAAATTCATGCCCAATCCGGACATATGTAATATCTGTCACAAGCTTCTGCACAGGAGCAGTCGCAGAGAATTCCCGATTTAAGACATTAGGGAACAAGGCCGATGGTTTGCGGCCACAAAACGGACGTTTCTTGCGAATAACAGAACGAATCTGAAGTTCTCTCATTAAGCGACGGACCTTCTTGTGATTCACAACGAAGCCTTCTTTTCCTAAAGCAGTACGCATTCGCTTGTAACCGAAATACGGACGAATTCGATGAATGCTCAAGATGTGTGCCTTTAGATCTGCATCACGATTTGCTCGTTTCTCTCGATGAACTAAATTCTTCTTCCATTTATAGTAGCCTGCACGTGATATTTCAGCGATTCTACATAGCCAAACTACGGGAGCCACTTTGCTTATTTCTCGAATGGACTGGCACCGGGCTTCGAAATCCAGCTTCCCTCCCCGTGCAAGTTTGGATTTAGCTTTTTTAGATATTCTACCTGCGCTTTCAGATATGCATTTTCTTCTTCCGCACTACTAAAATGCTTCTTCGCCCAACGTCCCCGGTAATCCTCAAACCCCTCACCATTTTGGCATTTACGAACCCATGTGATAATCTGGCTCTCACTTTTGATTCCAAACTTCTCCATGATTCGACTGTACGTCCACCCTTCTTCTACTCGCAAACGGACAGCCTCTTTCTTCGTTTCTTCACTATATCGATTAAAAGTTTGACCTTTCTTCGCTGACATAACAAAAATCCCCTCCGGTTTTCCAGTGTTTGAGTTCATTGTAACATGTTCTCTTTTTTCACTGTCTACCATGAGGGGATAATACCAAAAGGGCCGCTGCTGTTGCGGTCTTTTTCTATTTTTCAGGAAGAAGGTGTATTCAATGGGCACAAGTCATGAGGCTTCCTATATGATTGGAGTCGATATTGGTACCACCAGCACCAAGGCTGTCCTGTTCCAGGAAGATGGAACAATTATTGCGGAGGCAAGTCAAGGCTATCCCTTACATACCGAAGGCGCAATAAAAGCAGAGCAAGACCCTGATTTGATCGTGAAAGCCGTTGTTTATTCGATTCAGGAGGTAATGACGAGTAGTGAACTACCCGCTGATAAAATACAGTTTGTCTCCTTCAGCTCTGCTATGCACAGTGTGATTGCCATGGATCATTCGGGTAATCGGCTTACCCCCGTTTTGACTTGGGCAGATAATCGCAGCGCAGCATATGCAAAACAGCTTAAGAAAGACAAGACTGGTCAAGAAATTTATACAAGAACAGGTACACCGATTCATCCGATGTCCCCGCTCACCAAGATCATGTGGTTTACTCGGGAACAGCAAGACCTAATGCCTCAAATTCATAAATTCATATCGATTAAAGAATATGTATTCTATCAGTTCTTTGGGGTATACATGGTTGATCACTCTATCGCTTCCGCCACAGGACTCCTTCGCATGGATACCTTGGACTGGGATGAAGAAGCCCTGCGTTTGGCAGGGATCTCGGCTGATCATTTATCGGAGCTTGTTCCTACGATGCATGTGATACAAGATCTCCATCCCTCCTATGCTGAGCAGATGCATCTCTCCCCTTCCACTCCTTTTGTGGTAGGTGCGAGTGACGGTGTGTTATCTAATCTAGGCGTAGGGGCCATTGACCCCGGCGTTGTTGCCATTACTATCGGTACGAGCGGGGCGATACGCACCGTAGTTGATCGCCCTATTGCTGATCCGAAAGGCCGTTATTTCTGCTACGCGCTAACGGAGCAGAAGTGGGTAATCGGCGGCCCTGTGAATAATGGGGGCGTGATTTTCCGCTGGATCCGTGACGAACTCGCTTCTTCTGAAGTCGAGACAGCAAAACGGCTGGGCATGAATCCTTATGAAGTACTCGCTGCTATTGCAGAAAAGGTTCCTGCCGGTTCGAATGGACTTTTATTCCATCCTTATATGATGGGAGAAAGGGCGCCTCTATGGAATCCTGAAGCCCGCGGTTCCTTTTTTGGCCTGACGCTGCAGCATAAGAAAGAACATATGGTACGCGCCGCTCTGGAAGGAGTTCTGTTTAATCTATATACCGTCATGCTCGCCATTGAGGAACAGATCGGAAGACCGAAAACCATTCACGCGACCGGCGGTTTTGCTCGTACAGAATTATGGCGGCAGATGATGGCTAATATTTTCGATCAGAAAGTTGTTTTTCCAGACAGCATCGAAAGTTCTTGCCTCGGTGCAGTAATTCTCGGGATGTACGCAACAGGGAAAATCGACTCTCTTGATGTAGCAAAAGACATGATGGGCTCTACCTATCATCATGATCCTGAAGCAGAACCGGTTTCCGTCTACCGCGAGCTGCTGCCTATCTTTATTCGGATTTCTCGCAAATTTGAAGAAGAATATGCGGCAGTTACTGCTTTTCAGATCGAGATGGAAGAACGGCTTCCTAAAAACATTTAACGCATCATAAAAGCATCCGACCTCCCCCTGTTCTGAACGGGATAATCGGATGCTTTTTTATCTAATATAATGAATCATATACTTCATCAGGCCAGTGAAGCTCTACGCCCTGCTCCTGCAGCAGTTGCTGAAAGGAAGCCAGATGCTCTGCTGATTCGTATACCTGTTTTGGACGAATACCATGGGTCACGCTGTATGCAGCAAGATATCCTGCTGCCTCACCTATATTCCATTCCGTTGGATGCAGGCGATAACATCCATTAGCGATCTGCGTCATCCCGATATTTTTACAAGCCGGAAGATAGTTGGTCATCCGTATGGGAATGAAGGAGCCAAGCGGAATTTCATAAGGGTAATTTGGTATGTAGAACGAACGCTGAGACTTTGTCGTAGGATGCAAGTCCAGATGATAACTTCCTACGCCCACACTATCTGAATAACGCTTAATCCCCTGGTCGCCGCGCAGTTCTTTACTCACATCATGCTCACTAATCGTATACAGGGCCTTAAGTCTCCTCGATTCCCTGATATATGCAGTCTTTGCGAGACCATCTTCCGTCCCGAGTACATCTCCGCGAAGCCTTACTCCCGGATAACCTTTGCCTCCATCTAATCTCGGTGCTTCGGTCTGCAGCCAGTATACGAGCGAGAGTGTCAATTCTTTCGCTTGCTCTGCATGCGCCCTCTTCTGCTCCGCTGTCACACCAATGACAGGAGCTAAGTAATAATCATTTTGTGCCCAGTTGAGTAGAGTAACTTCACCGGACGGCAGCGGTTCACGCCATATGAATGGATCGACGATACGGCGGTAGGTCCACAGCGAAGGAATCCCCTGATCATTAGGGAACATCGTATACTGTTTCCGTTTAGCGGTATCCTTCACATCTGCGGTAAACCAGCTGAGGATAGGAATATCCCCGAAGAGCGGCGTATAACTTCTCCAGAACTCGTAATTTGCTGGGCGGGGGATTGTAAAGTTTCCGCCTTCTACATACTCTACTGCTGCCACATGTGTAATGGACTGAATATCTTCCGGATCCGCTTCATCCAGCGCATGGGGTTCACCGGTCTGCCGGACTGATTCACTGCCAATTAGATACTCTGTGCCTGTCATCGGCAATAGGTCTCCGTTATCCGTACCATCCAAAAAATATTGTCCGGTCAGCTGATATTCTTCGCCGCTCTTCTCATTTCTTGCTCGCACTGAAATAATCTCTGGACCTTGCGTATCTGCGGAGATAGCTGTCGTGTTATATAGAATTTGAATTTGTCTTGTATTCACATAAGGAGCGAGCATATCTTCCAGCACACGCAGTGCAACTTTGGGTTCATGTGCGATCCGGCTTACCCAACCATTACCCGGGTTTAAAATAGAATTACCCATTGCCTCATCGGTGAGTGGATAATTATTTTTATAATAAGCTCTGACACGGTCCCGAAATTCGCGGTAACTTGCCGTACAGCCAAAAGATTCAATCCACCTGTGTTCATCCGGCGGTACAGCTTGTGAAGTAAGCTGTCCTCCAATCCAGTCCGTTTCTTCCGTCATAACTACACGTTTTCCTGCCTTAGCTGCGGCCCTGGCTGCAGCCACTCCCCCAAGACTTGCTCCGATGATGACGATATCTGCTTCCATGAACGTAGTCTGCATCATGCTTCCTCCATTCGAATGAAGTTAGTTACTCGGCTAAGTGTTAATTTCTTAATAGCTTCGATCGATGACGGCTCTTGCCGTCTTTTCTTTCATCTGTTTTGTCAGCACAACATTACGGCGGGCCAAACCCTCGCAGATAAGATCAATGATGAATAATTGCGAAATTTTAGCCCCGATCGAACCGCCTTCGAGCGGCATCTCTTTACCGGCGGTAAGGAGCACAATATCTGCTATCGCTGTAATCGGTGATTTGGCATAATTCGTGATGGCGATCACTTTAGCTCCATTTTCTTTGGCTTTCATCAGCATATTATTGGTATCTATCGTACTTCCCGAAACACTGATCCCAAAGGCTACATCTCCTTCTGACATACTGACCGCCATCATCGCCTGAATATGACTGTCGGTTGCAGCTTCCGATCTTCTCCCTATACGAAGCAGCCGGTTCTTCGCATCCAGTGCGGTAATTCCTGAAGCTCCCACTCCAAAAAATTGCACATGTCTCGCTTCGTCTATCCATTCAATGGCCTGCATCAAGTTCTCTTTTGCAAGCAAACTCATGCTCGATTTCAGAATATTCACATTTGTCTCGTAGATCATTTTCACAAAATCACTATGATCCTCATCTTCGTCTTCGTCCTGACCATCTGTCCTTCTCACCCCAACATTCTGGGCAAGCGATAATTTAAAGTCTTGGTAGCCGTTAAATCCAATTTTTCTGCAAAACCGCATAACGGTGGTCTCCCCAACACCCGCAAAATCAGCAAGTTCGGTAACCGAGTAATACATGAGATCATCGGTATTCGCCAGGACACTTTCCGCTACTTTTTGCTCTGACCTTGTTAGGGAAGGTAAATACGTATGAATCCGATCATTCATTTCCATTGAGTAGGATCACTGCCTTCCGTGCGGCATCGGCAAACCGTTTGGTAATCAGCTGTGGTCTGGAGATTGCAGAGCCGACGACCACGGCGTATGCTCCAAGCCGAAGTACTTCTTCTACCTGTGAAGGTTCTTGAATCCTGCCCTCGGCAATGACAGGTATAGTTAGTTTATGGACTGCTTCTTTTATAAGTTCGAGATCCGGTCCTTGTAGATTTGGAGAATACGGTGTATAGCCAGAGAGTGTCGTTGATACACAGGTAACCCCAAGAGAAGCTGCATACTCGCCCTCCTGAAGCGTTGATATATCTGCCATGATCGGTATATTCAGTGAACGCATATAATCTACCATCGTCTCAAGTGTGATCTCTCCAGGTCTTTTACGCTGCGTGGCATCTATGGCAATCATATCTGCTCCTGCTTCAATCAATTCATCGACTTCTCTGGGAGTAGGAGTGATATATACCTCTGAATCAGCGTAATCTCGTTTCACGATCCCAATGACAGGCAGCTCTACAGCTTGTTTGATTGCTCTCACATCTTCGGCACTGTTGGCCCGAATCGCAACAGCTCCTCCTGCCTCGGCTGCTTTTGCCATTTTTGCCATCGTATCCGAACCGAACAGAGGCTCTCCGGGCAAAGCTTGGCACGAGGCAATGAGTCCCTTCCGAATCTGCTTCATAATGAGTTCCAACGTTGATGCACCTTCTTTCCTTCATCCTTCTCCTAAGTACGAAAACTATCTATCTGTATCCATTGATCTACTCCTGCGTATATTTCACTTTCAATCCGACTTCAAACGTACGATTCCATGGCATATAACAATCGGTGATCGTTACCTTACCCTCGGAACCATTGATCTTCTCTTCTAATACTTCTGCTAATCTCGCTCTTACATAACTTGCTACTTCACCGCGAGGCCCATCCAGCAGAAACTTGTTATATCCCATCTGATCTACGAGACCAGCATTCAGCTCTTTCCGCACGATGGCGCAGTAACCCGCATCCTCAGCATATCGAAGGGATAGAAAATCGAGATGTTCCTGCGTACGTCCATAATGGGTGTATAGAAGGGCCTGGGATATCACGGTCCCGAGTGAATTTGAACTTGTGTTCCAAGCGGCATAACCTGCCAGCTGAAACAGCATTCCTTTTTGACGCAGCATCTTTACAAGCTTCAGATCTGCCCCGTTGGCATATCCTACATCGGCTACCGCTACCGCTTTTCCCTGCTTCAGCAGGTAACTCCCGTACTCCACCAGCTCCATTAAATTTCGGTACACATCATAACTGAAAAAAGGATGTTCCTGCGAAACAGCTTCCATCATGGTCTCTCCAGGTGTGCTTGCCAGTAAGATGAGGTCCGCTTCCGCTGCACTCGAAGCAATCAGTGCACCTGCCGCAGTAATCTGGTATTTCAGTGTTTCATAGAAAAAACGATCCTCATAAACCGGGGTCACAAAAGCCCCTTGAATGGAAGACAGCCTTGGATATACAAGCGGCTGTACCCCTTTCCACTCGTTAATCAGCCTCGCCATCAGCGTACATCCCACCTCATCGGCTCCCGGATACATATACGCTTTCAGTTCCAGATCCAGTTCTCCAATACGCTGCCTTGCTACCTGCTGATCCTTTGCTGTATAACCATACGGTGCAGAGTCGTCCTGCGGAAAAATCAGAAACTCAATCGTCCCGTCTTTTACAAGTTCCAGCACAGCTTTGTTCGCTTCCATATTGATTTTTCTTCGGCCTAAATAATCATTCAGCACCTCATCCGGCAGGCGGCTATTGATATCGCTCAGTTCCTCCAGTTCTTCTGGCGCTACAATATTCAGCTCTTTTCGGTGATCAATGTACCCCTTCCGGAAAATTTCGCGGCCCCAGTCGGCATAATAATCCGGTTCTTCATCCGAGATCGAATACTGCGGACAACGCATGATGAGCTGGAAGGCCAGCAGTTTCAGTTCAGGACGCTTCTCTTTTATTTTTCGCAATCGGTTCAGCCGTTCGAGTAATACGGTTTCACTAAAATAATGCAGGCGAGAAGGGATGATTCCTCCATACAGCAATGTATCCAGCGCAATAACCGCTCCATCTGCGGTTTCTATTTTCTCTTCGAGCCATGTCCACAGTTGTTCCCAGTCTCCCGGTGTTTTCTTTTGTCCCATCATGGACAATGGGGGGCGGTCGATTTTATGCTCCGTTCCTTGGACAAGCATGTACGGGAATTCGTAGTTACATGGTCTTTCATCTAAAGGGATAAAGGTGATTTGCACGTTATCACTCCTCGCTTGTATTCGGGGGCTCCTGTTCGGGCGCTCCTGTTCTGGCCTCTTCGCTCCGACTTGTTTTGAATGCGAAGGGTTTCTAGGTAGAGGAATCTCTGCATTCAAAGCCAAAAGTCGCTCAGAATCCAGAACACTCGCTCTGCAAGGGGGACTTGGGGGCGGGGCGTTTCACTCCACCCTTACCTCAATATTAGGTGCTCCTGTTCTGACTCCTTCGCTCCGACTTGTTTTGAATGCGAAGAGTTTCTAGGTTGAGGAATCTCTGCATTCAAAGCCAAAAGTCGCTCAGTATCCAGAACACTCGCTCTGCAAGAGGGACTTGGGGGGCGGGGCGTTTCACTCCACCCTTACCTCGATATTAGGTGCTCCTGTTCTGACTCCTTCGCTCCGACTTGTTTTGAATGCGAAGAGTTTCTAGGTTGAGGAATCTCTGCATTCAAAGCCAAAAGTCGCTCAGTATCCAGAACACTCGCTCTACAAGGGGGCTGGAGGGCGGGGCGTTTCACTCCACCCTTACCTCAATGTTAGTTAGTTTGATGCCTTTGGCATGTCAGCCTAATATCCACTTGGCTGACTGGTTTGTTAGGTGTTTTTAGCCTTCGGCGTCGATCTGCCGTTTCTACACTAGGCAGATGAGGTAGGGCAAAACCTCTGTAGCCTTCGGCGTTTGTCTGCCATTTCTACTTTAGGCAGACGGGGTAGGGCAAAACCCCTCTAGCCTTCGGCGTTTGTCTGTCGTTTCTACTTTAGGCAGACGGGGTAGGGCAAAACCTCTGTAGCCTTCGGCGTTTGTCTGCCTTTCTACTTTAGGCAGACGGGGTAAAGCAAAACCTTGTAGCCTTTGGCGTTTGTCTGCCTTTCTACTTTAGGCAGACAGGGTAGGGCGAAACCTTGTAGCCTTCGGCGTCGATCTGCCTTTCTACTTTAGGCAGACGGGGTAGAGCTGTCTCTTGCTGCTTCCATTGGCAAGGGGCAACTTATCCTTTTACAGCTCCGGCGATGCCTTCCATGTAGTAACGCTGTGTGAAGAGGAAAACCAGGATGATAGGGATAACAGAAATCATTGTTCCGGCGGCGATCCAGCCGAAATTATAAGAGAACTGTCCATTTAGGTAGGTCAGTGCAGAAGACAGCGGATACTTATTCGTATCCTCAAGAATAACAATCGGCCACAGGAAGCTATTCCAGAATGACATCACCTCAAGCAGCGCAATAACAGCAATCCCTGGTTTCACCAAGGGTAAAATGAGCTGCCACCAAATCCGGAATTCGGATGCGCCGTCCATCTTCCCTGAATCTCTCACATCAATTGGGATACCAAGGAAAGTCTGCCGCATCAAAAAGATATTAAATACGGAAACAGCTGCGGGCAGCACCACACCCAAATACGTATTCATCAAATGCAATTCTTGTATCGTTAAATAGTGCACGATCATTGCGGTGGAAGAAGGGATAATCATGGTGGCAATCATCGTCACAAACACGAAATTTCTGCCCTTAAAACGGAACACCGCAAGCGGGTATCCGGTCATACAAGCTAGTACAATATTAAATACTACGCCAAGTGCGGTAATAATGACGGTATTCAGGATGTACCTTGGAAAGTTAAGGAACGCCCATACCTGTACGTAGTTATCAAAATCAATAAACGTTGGAAAGATGGCAGGTGGTGTAGCAAACACATTTCTGCCCGGCATTAAGGAAACGCTAAGCAGCCACAGGAAAGGTCCCATCATAAAGATAGCCAGCAGAATCAAAAAGAAATAAGTAACCGCCATATTCATAATCTTGCGTACGTTTTTTGCTCTTCTCGTCGTTTCCATCAGTAAGGATTGACACCGCCTTTCTGATTGAACTTAAATACGAGCACGCTTAGTCCGCCGATCAGCACGCTGACGATTAATCCAAGCGCAGAGGCATAACCGAAGTTAAATTGGTTAATCCCTTTTTCAAAAATATACACACTCGATACGAGCGTTGACGTTCCGGGTCCGCCTTTTGTCAGAATATATACTTCGTCAAAGACCCGCACTGCACCCATGACAGAAATCAAGGAACAGAAGAAAATATGGGGACGCAGCAGCGGAAGGGTAATACTCCAAATCAGCTGAAGTCGGTTCGCACCATCCACCCTTGCTGCCTCGTACAGATCATTCGGAATCCCTTGCAGACCTGCTAAATAAAGCATCATATAATATCCAAGCGCCTTCCACATGGTAATGAACATCAAGGTCGCAAGTGCCGTTTCACTAGCAGATAACCACGAGATTTGCTCACTAATAATTCCTACTTTCATAAGCAGGTAGTTCACTACCCCGTTATTACTTAGGAGCCAGCTCCAGATCAGCGCCACAGCCACCATCGAAGTAACAACAGGAATATAGAACGCGGCACGAAACAGCTTAATTCCCGGAATGCGACTATTCACCAGGATAGCCATCAGGATGGAGAAAATCTGAATGAACGGCACTACGATAACATACAGCAGTGAGTTCCATAGCGAGATCGTGAAGTTCTTATCTAGAAAAGCATTTTTAAAATTAGTCAGCCCGACATATTTGGTCTCTGCGATGACAGAATAGTTCGTTAGTGATAACGGAATTCCGTAAAGAATCGGCCAAAATACGAATACGGCGATAATGATCAGCCCCGGGGTCATGAAAGCCCAGGCAGCAAAAGACTCGGAGCGAATCCATCTCACTTTACATTCCTCCTCATAAACAGCAGGAGGCAAGAACAAGTCCTGCCTCACTTTTTGGTTTATCTGTTAGAGCTGAATCTATTTTCATATCTCATTACTATTGTTTCAAAATATTATTGACCTCAGTTTCCATCGACTTAAGGGTGGCTTGAATCTCTTTCCCATTTAGCAGCATATCTTGTAATCCGCGGGCTAGAGCAGAGTTAATGTCCGATGCATTCGGTACGCCCACCATATGGTCGGTTGCTTTATCAAGACTTTGACTCGAAGCAAGTTTTGCTTCTGCTTCAAGTGAACCATCGGATTCCGTAAAGAATGGATCTTCTACTGATTTTTTAGTCGATGGCAGTGTATTTGCCTCTTTAGAGAAAGCAGTTTGGTTCTCTGCATTGGTAATGAATTTAGCGAACTCTGCTGCTTCTTTTGGATGCTTAGATTTACTAGGTACAACAAGGTCCATGGAATTTGATAAACGAAGCCCTGCTTTTCCAGTTGGAAGAGATACGGCTACTGTATTCTCGTAAATTTCTGGAGCGGATGTCTTAATAAAGTTGATAAATGTTGGTCCTGCGAGTACAAAAGCAGTCTGCTCTGCAGAATAGAACTGAACCTGCTTCCCAAGATCGGAATCTTCTTTAACGATGAGTCCTTCATCCATCAGTTTCTTGAGGTTCTCTACTGTAGCTGCCATCTCCGGTGTGTTAAAAGCAGCGGCGGATTTATCTTCATTAAGAATCGGGATACCATCAATGGTCAGCAGTTTCGTAACCAGATTTAAGGCATATCCCATTTTGCCTGTCTTTTCTTTTACTGTACGAGCCCAGTCTGCAAGCTCTTCTCGCGTTTGAGGCGGGCTTGCTGGATCAAGTCCGGCAGCTTCCACTATTTTTTTGTTCATAAAAAGAACTTCCGTGCCTGTGTACCACGGCAATGCATATGCTTTATCTCCAAGAACGGTTGAATCGAAAATTCCATCAAAATATTCGGCTTTTTCTTCGGCGGTGAGGTATTCATTTAGATCAACCAGAGCTCCTTTGGTGCCCATCTGGTTGGCAAATTCCGTATTGAGGTTTACAACGTCGGGGCTTGTGTTACTTGCACTGCTCGTGAGCAGCTTCTGTGTAATAGCATCATAGGGGTAATCCTGCCATTCGATTGTGACATTCTCATGGGCAGCTTCGTACTCGGTAATGAGCTTGTTGAAATAATCGTTAAACTTGGGCTGCAGTGCAATCGTCCAGAACTTCAGTGTAACGGGTTCACTGCTTACTTCCCCTTTTCCCGGATCAGCAGGTTTCGGATCAGCCGGTTCTGCCGTACCTCCTCCACCTGAACAAGCACTAATAAACATAGCTAACAGTAAAACGGTAAGGCAGGTTAGCTTCATCCCTTTTCTGTTTCTTCTCATTCCTTTTCCCCCTTTAGCTTTGGAAAATGTCATTTTTGAAGAGAACAATATGATGTGAGAATCTCGGAAGTTTTTTACTTCTAATTCCCTTTGTGGGAGATTATAGCAAAACAATCCTAATAAAAAAAGGTTTTTCCACTATTTTTATAAAAAGCGGAATATTTTTTCTTTTTAGACTAACACCCCTGTTTTACTTGGTTTATCTTCATATGAGCCGCTTGTCTCTTCCCTTCTTAAGCCTTCTGCATATTCTAATAAATCATTTGGAAGACTAGTTATCATACTTAGACTCCCGGAGGAAACCGCTGAACATGAAGAAAATATTCTCTATATACACTCAAGATTTAAACCGCATTGTTCACAATTGGCCTGCCCTGGTCATTATTCTAGGTCTCGTTATCCTTCCTTCTCTCTATGCTTGGTTTAACATTGAATCTTCTTGGGACCCCTACAGCAATACCGGTGGAATTAAAGTGGCTGTCGTAAGCAAGGATGAAGGAACAGAGCTCCTAGGCAAATCCATAAATGCAGGGCAAGAAATCATAGATACACTACATACGAATAACAAAATTGGCTGGGTTTTCACGAGTGAAGAAGAAGCTTTATCCGGGGTGAAAAAAGGGCGCTATTACGCCAGCATTATCATTCCTGCAGATTTTTCTGCCGGGCTTGCTACTGCACTTTCGGATAACCCCTCGGAGCCGGAACTCGAGTATTATGTAAACGAAAAAATAAATGCCGTTGCACCCAAAATCACTTCTTCGGGTGCGACGAGTATTGTGAGCGAGATTAGCAGTAATTTTGTGAAAACGGCAAATGGCGTGATCTTCAAAGCATTTAATGAAATAGGGGTGAAGCTGGAAGAGGAGCTCCCTTCCATTGAAAAGTTAAAAGCCCTTGTTTATCGTTTTGAAGATATGGTACCTGATCTAGTAAAGGCAGCAGATACCGCAACTCAAGATGTAGCTGATCTTAAAAAGATGGTGGAACAGGTAAAAGAAATTCTGCCATCCATGGAGCAAACCGTAAATCAGGCTTCTGAATTCTCGGCTAAACTTGCGGACGTGCTGCCTAAGGTACAAGATACCCTAGAATCTGTATCACCGCTCATCAAACAAGACATCACTCTGATTAACCAGGCAGCCAGTTCTGCCCTCACCGCACTTGAAGCTATTCAAAATGCGGCGCTCACCCCAGCAGAGATTACCGAGCGCCTTGATCATCTTGAGCCGAAGCTTACTTCGCTTCTCCAGTTGACCGAAGATGCAAGAGGATGGATAGAAGCGATTCAGAACTTTTTGCCGGAACAGGTGTATACCAATTTTATTTCAAAGCTCTCATCATTGTCTGACAGATTAACAGCGCAGCTGAATGCGATAAACAGTATCCGCGGCGCGCTTGAAGAGGGACAAGATCCATCTGAACTGCTGGACAATCTATACAACGCAGCGCAAGAAACAGCTTCCATCAGTAAAAATATACTCCTTCGGTATGACAGTGAAATTGCTCCTGCTGTGAAGACGGCGGTGGAGAAAGCAGCCGATACTGCCCAAAAAGCTAATCAAACGCTGCAGACAGCGGTAACAGCTTTGCCTCGTATTAAAGAAATCATAGCAGACGCTGAAAAGGGCCTGATTGCAGGGGGAGAGGCTTTGACGAAGGTCAAGTCTGAACTGCCCGAGGTCCAGAAAAAAATAACCGAAATCGCTAATAGTATTCGTGAGTTTGACCGTACCGGCAATCTGCAAGAAATTATTGATTTATTGCAGATTGATTTTCAGAAAGAGAGCAGCTTTTTTGCCTCTCCCGTATCTTTAGTAGAACATAAACTCTATCCCATTCCGAATTACGGATCAGCCATGTCTCCCTTTTTTAGTACCTTATCTCTGTGGGTGGGAGCACTGCTGCTTGTCTCTCTGCTGTCAGTGGAAGTACATGAACCTTCCCACTTGGAAAAAGAGGAGAATCACTCTAGTAATCACCAGGTAAAATCCTCTTATCAACCTTATCAAGTGTACTTTGGCCGCTACCTGACTTTTATGACACTGGCACTGTTGCAGTCGCTGGTAGTTACACTTGGTGATATATTTTTACTGCACGCCTATGTGCATGACCCTGTATATTTTGTATGGTTTGGAATGCTGATCAGCAGCGTATTCATGATCATTGTATATACACTCGTCTCCGTCTTTGGCAATGTAGGTAAGGCAATAGCTATCGTCCTGCTTGTCTTGCAGCTTGGCGGAGCAGGCGGTACATTTCCTATTGAAGTGACCCCTTTCTTTTTTCAGCTGATTCATCCGTTCCTTCCTTTTACGTATGGCATCAGCCTCATGAGAGAAGCGACCGGGGGCATCTTATGGGAAGTGATCACAAGAGATATTGTAGTTCTTCTGCTCATGGCTGGACTCTTTATGCTGCTTGGTTTGTTACTTAAGAAACCGATCAATCAATTGTCAGAACCACTCGTTAAAAAAGCGAGAAAAAGCAACATCATTCATTGATATTTGACAGCTCAATCAGTTCACAATTCCCCAACATTCTCCCTCTGTTCTGCGCTATAATGGTGAGTAAGAACGGAGGGAAATTTATGAAAAAGAAGATACTTACTACCTTAATAATCATTCTTATTCTTGCTGCTGGCGGCATAACAAGCAAGATGTTGAGTGCTCAAACGATTATTACTCCCGCTGAGGTCGTAAGCGCTTTAGAGAGCAAAGACATTCAATTGCTGCCGGCAAGTGAGAGCACTGATAAACCGCTTTTAAATCACGTTCCTGCAGTTCAATATATTCTGCAACCTGAAAATGCTACAGGTCAGCCCGAAGCTTTATCTATCTTCACTTATGCATCCGCAGATGCTTTGCAAGATGCAGTAACCGAGCTAGAGCAGCAAATCGATTATTTAGATAATGCTCCTGCTGTATATGAACATAAGAACGCACTGATTCTGCACTGGAAAGGCGATTCCCCTTCTGATTCTCTAAATCAGATTCTAGAAGAAGCTCTTTTAGATCTATAAAATTGATCTGTCGTTTTGATCTGTAATATTGACGTTAGTAAACAGCATTTTACGCTATAGATAACATCTGCCTTAGAAGATGCAGGTAAGGTTAAGTCTATAAAGTGGATGTTGTCCTCGCATATAAACTGCGATTCCTTTCTCGGGATTTGCAGTTTTTTGTTATAAAAAGATCGACAAATTACAAACCTATATTTAATATAAATGTATAATATAGAAGAAAGTGGTGAATTCCTCATTATGCTTTATGCAGGAGCCCTTATACTATCCATAGCTATTGTTGTTTTTCTAATTCCCCCGCTCGGGCGTCTGGCCCTTCGAATCGATTTTGTAGACAAGCCCCGGGAAGATGAAGAACGTAAATTACATAAGAAACCGATTCCTTTAACGGCAAGTTATGCGATTTTCATCGGTTTTTTCATTACATATCTTCTGTTTTCAGGAGAATATACTTGGCAGACAGGGGCTTTATTTTTAGGCGGATTACTGCTTCTTATCATTGGCACCGTGGATGACTGGTTTAAGACTAAGGGAAAAGATTTCCCTGCTCTGCCCAAAATGGTAGTTCAGATGTCTGCTGCTGTCATTGCCTACCTTGCTGGGATTCGCTTCAGCGGTTTCTATAACCCGTTCAGTGAAGAATATATTTCTCTTCCTGTCTGGCTGCAGTTTACCCTCACCATTCTCTGGATTTTCGGTGTAACAACAGTAATTAACTTCTCGGATGGAATGGATGGTCTAGCTGGAGGGTTGTCCGCTATTTCGGGAACAACTTTGTTTATTGTGGCACTGACCATGGGACAAGGGAATTCTGCCATGCTGGCTATTGTACTCGTGGGTGTGACCATCGGATATCTCAAGTTCAACAAACCGCCTGCAAGAGTCTTTATGGGAGATGCCGGAGCCACTTTTCTTGGTTTCATTCTTGCCGTTATTGCCTTGGATGGTGCCTTCAAGCAGGCTACGGTACTATCGATTCTCATTCCGATCCTGGCGCTTGGTGTTCCTATTTTCGACAACCTGTTTGTTGTGGTCAAAAGATTTCTGGGCGGCAAAGCCATCTATCAAGCAGATGCCAGTCAAGCACATTATAGACTGCTTCGTGCCGGGCTTTCTCAAAAACAAGTTGTTGCCGTTCTATGCCTTGTCAGCGTCTGCTTATGTTTGTCTTCCATCATTCTTATGCTCGTTCAAATGTAGTCTTCTATCTTAGCGAAGCAGGACCGACAGGTCCTGCTTTTCTGCAACAAGAGGCAGCCTTACAGTAAATGTCGTTCCTTGTCCAAGGGAGCTCTCTACACATACTGTTCCCCCGTGCATCATTACGATCTTTTCAATAATGGAAAGTCCAAGTCCACTTCCCCCGCTCGAATGAGTTCTTGATTTATCCGCTTTATAAAATCGTTCAAAAATATGTTCCTGATCCTCTTCCGATATCCCAATTCCTGTGTCCTCCACCCGAACTATCGCTTCTTTTTCATCTGCTTCCAAGAAAACTTGAATTGTCCCCTTTTCCGGAGTGAACTTAATCGCATTGTGAAGAAGATTTACCCATACCTGAGATAACAAGTCCGGATCAGCCTCCATATTAATCTGCCTCAGGCCTACAATCATCTCCAAATCTTTGGCAAGCCACTGCGGCTCACAAGCCAGGATTAAAGACTGAATCTGCTTATCCAGCCTCATCGGTACAGGATAGAACGGATGCTGCTCGGAATCGAGAGATGCAAGCCGCAGCATGTTCTCAGACAACTTAGAGAGCCGAACACTTTCTTTTTCAATAATATCTAAATAATGATTCCGTATATCCTCACTCAGCTTTTCTTCCTTCAGTATTCTTGCAAAACCACTGATCGAGGTGAGAGGGGACTGAATTTCATGAGACACATCAGAAATAAAATCCTGACGCATGGACTCCAGCTTGCCCAAGTTAGCTGCCATATCGTTAATGCTTTCGATTAGTTGTTTCATAGGTCCCGCTTCATACCTGTCATCAGGGTTGATCATTACTCCAAAATCACCCTTGGCAATTCTACTCAGTGCATCAAAAATTATTTGGTTAAATATACGTTGTCGTTTATCTAAAAGTTTAGACAATAGGTACGTTAACAATCCAAACATAAAGAATCCAAGAAATGAATTTAATAACTGAAGAAACAAGGGTCGCAACTGCCATCCAATCCAGGAGGTTAGAAAAAATGCTATAGTCCAGCATATGAACAGAGTGAGAGTAACCCAAAGTAAGCCTGCGACGAATTTAATCAGCATTTTTCCCTTTAAAGTATGATCTCTCATCTTTTCACCTCGAATCGGTAGCCTAGACCACGAATCGTCCGTATCGTAAAAGCATGATCATCAGACTTAAAACGATCACGCAGCCGGCCAATATGTACATCTACAGTGCGTTCCACTCCTTCATAATCATAGCCCCATATCCTTTCAATGAGCTGGTCACGAGGGAAAGTTTTCCCTGGGTAACTTGCCAGCAAGAATAAAAGTTCAAACTCTTTTAGAGGAAGCGTTATCGCTTCCTCTCCGTCATAACATTCGAATGTACTGCGATCAAGTTTTAATTTACCTATCTCAACTTGCTGTGAAGCAGCAACTCGGTAACGTTTAAGGAGTGCATGTACCCGAACAACCAGCTCCATCGGATCAAAGGGCTTTACAAGATAATCATCAGTACCAAGTTGAAACCCTCTAACCTTGTGCGTAATTTCGCCCTTTGCAGTAAGCATCAACAGCGGAATGCTGTTATAGTCGTCAGCTAACTCCTTGCAAAGATCCCAGCCATCCATACCCGGCATCATAATATCCAGAATGACAAGATCAACCTTTATCTTCTCCAAGACTTCAAGTGCTTCGATTCCATTGGAAGCTTCTGCGGTAGTAAAACCTTCTTTCTTTAGCAGGTGATTTAACAGCTCACGAATATGTGAATCATCATCTACAATAAGAATCGTTGGCATGATAAATACTCCTTTTTTGTATACTTCAATTAGCGATTTCGTTCTGATCTCGTGAACATCAGCGTTCCGACAACGGTAAAGACAAGGAAGAATCCAGCCATCACAATCAGGTTAGTAACCGGATGATGGAGAACAATCTGATCATATACGGGAGTGCCTGCATAAAATACGGCACGTGCAAAGTCAATGCAGTATGTCATCGGCATGATTTTAGCAAGAATACCTAATATTCCAGTAGAATGCTGAATTGGAATCATTGCACCTGAGAGAAACATTTGCGGCATAATTAGCAGAATGGAACCCATATCTGCCGTCTTGCTGTCTTGGACAAAACCGATAAAAAATATTCCTAATGCTCCACCCACTAAACAGAATAGCGGAGAGATGAGAAACAAATATACGATATGTATTCCACCTAGTGGGATTTGCATAAGAAGAGAAATAATCAAAATCCCTATTAGACCAACGAGACTAGTAAAACTTGCACCGATCATTTTACCAAGGATAATAGAATACCTAGAAATCGGAGAAACGTAAAGTTCTTGCGTAAAGTTAGTATTTCTCTCTTCTATTAAAGAACTCATACCAGTAACAAGACCAGTAAAAATATTATTCACCATCATACCAATCATTATAAATTGTAGATAATTATACGAGGCCAGCCGCCATGTTTTGAGACAAACTCCCACCCATAATGCCCATA
This sequence comes from Paenibacillus polygoni, assembly GCF_030263935.1. Taxonomy (NCBI): domain Bacteria; kingdom Bacillati; phylum Bacillota; class Bacilli; order Caryophanales; family Paenibacillaceae; genus Paenibacillus; species Paenibacillus polygoni. The sequence continues at coordinate 4,718,579 of NZ_CP127162.1, forward strand.
AAAATAACAGGCATAATAATACTTACAGCTAAATAAATCGGATTTTTTATACTTTTTGTTATTTCGCGTGCTGCTATTGCTATTACGGCATTTCCTTCTCTTTTTGTTAAAGCAATCATTTTACTACTCCCTTTCATTTTGTTGTACCAATTCTAGATAAGCCTCTTCGAGAGTAGGCTGATGAATCTCAAGCCTTGTAAGCGGTGTGCGAAGCTGCGACAGCAGCTGCTGTGGCGTTTGTTCCTGATACGTGACCTTCAAAGCGTCATTTACCTCTGTAAAATCTGTCTGCAATGAAATCAGCTCTTCCTTTAGTTCTGTAAGATCGCTTGCTCCAATGATCATTGATCTATCACCCAACAACTGCCGCTTGATCTCATCAGGTGTACCTAGGACTGCTATTTTCCCCTTTGTAACCATACAAACTCGGTCCGCTTCCTCAGCTTCTTCAAGATAATGCGTTGTAAGAAAAATGGTCATGTTCTCTTCCTTGCGAATTTTTTGTAAATACGCCCATAGAGATTGACGTGCGGATGCATCAAGTCCCTGTGTCGGTTCATCTAAAAATAGAATCTGCGGCTTATGCATAAGACTTCGCAAAATTTCGAGCTTCCTTTTCATTCCTCCTGAAAATCCTTTTACTTTTTTAAATAGGTTTTCATGTATACCTACAATTTCCGCAAGCTCTTCAATTCGCTGTTTATAAGCAGCAGGCATCATACTATAGAACGGTCGATACGGATACACCCCATATACACTCACATGTAATCGAATATTTTCCTCAGCCGTTAAATCGAGATCAAGACTTGGGTTCTGAAAAATAATGCCTACATTTTGGCGCACCATAGATGCCTCTTTTTCAACGTCATAACCTGCAATTTTAACCATTCCTTCTGTCTTTGATAACGTTGTGGTTAATATGGAAATCGTCGTGGTTTTGCCCGCACCGTTTGGGCCTAGAAGAGCAAAAAACTCTCCTTTCCCTACCTCAAAGCTAATGCCATCTACTGCTGCCCGTTCACTATTTTTATATTTCTTCTTTAAGTTTTCTACTTGTATAATCGTCTCCACTTTTTGCCGACCTCCTCAATATCGCAGTCCAGTCAGGTTATATTACCTTCTCTCCTGAGGACGTACTTAAGGATAATGGAGATTTGTAAACTGAATTTAAACTGTGAAATGCTTTTTCATTTCAGTATGGATATTAAATCAGCACCTAGACGGAAAATAATTCTCTTGTTCATTGAAAGAATTCAACCGCATATTTCATAAAATCGAGTGATTTGGATATAAGAAGAACCCTCATCATACGTCACCATGCCGGCATCATGCGGATTATATAATGCATACAGGGAATTTGAATTATGACGAGAGTTAGAATGAGATTTATGACGAAATGTATGATGTAGAGGAGTAAAAGTGCCGCAGGACCGACAGTTCCTGCTTTTTTTCGTTTAAAAGCGTTAAAACTACATGATAAACATTTGCAATAACTTTTACAGACCCTAAAAACATGTTCTGAGGCAACTGCCCATATACTATAACGTTCGTGCTAACATCCGCATCAAGAAAGGAGCTGTGCGATGCTCTCTTCTTCCATTGTTGTATTTCCTCCGCGTGAACCGGGCCCCTTGCTTACCAAACTCTTATCTGTGCTGTGTGAGGAATATGATGTCTATTATCTGTCTGAACCTAAGCTTCAAGAAGGAGAACAGGTAAAAAACGAAGCACAACTCGCCGAGCTGCCGTCAGATGTGCTTTTACTCACGCCCTCCGAACTTCATACCGTCTGTGCAGAAGATACCCTTGCTATTGTTGCTCATCCATACTGGCTGCATGTGGCCGCTTCCCAAACAGAAGCACAGCTCATCATGCTCGATTTCGAAGATGAAGAAGACGCAAGCAGTCTATTCCATACTTGCTCAGAACAACTTCGGGCCATATCTTCGCTTTATTGTTCCCGCTCTGAGATGAAGTGTCTGGATGCGACTTTTCGAGGGACGCCAGCTCTATTCTTGGATGAGGAACAAGGAAGCCTAGACCTGGACCTTTTTATACATGCAATCCATGAAATCACGGAGGATGTCCCTGTCTCTGCCCCTGAGATTCAGTGGACTAAGCGTAAAGCGCACTACCGTGCTATGAGAGAACAGAACGGACCTCATGAGACATTTTCATTTCTTTTAGCTGTATATCATTACTTATTAGGAGAACAAGAAGCACTGCATTATGGAGAAGAGGCCTTTCTGCAGGCAGTGATAAGCGGTCAGCATCAGTCTCTGATCTCTCATTACCGGTTTCTATCCGCCATTCATGCAAAGCTAGGCAACCTGCAAACAGCAGCAAATATATACGGGATTACGGCCTTTGGTGAAACCGAGGCAAGACAATATGAGAACATCCTATTTCTTCTGGCTGAAGATCAGGAAGTCCTTGCACGAGCGGAATTACTTCGACTGAATGATGACTATGGGGCAGCATTCACTCTTATTAAGCAGCTCCCTGCTGATCATCGTATTCGTCTCCTGCTGTTTCATATGTACCGAGAAACGGGACGACTGGAACTTGCTCTATCACAGGTTCACTCCTCTGACTTGCTCTCAGCAGAAGAACGGTATCTGTTTCGCCTGTTGTGCGGCCAAGTGGAAGCAATCCGCGGAGAACGGCACGCAGCCATTCGCCTATTTCTAGAGGCATCTGCCGAGAAGGAAGAGGCTCTTGTTCATATCGCTGCGCTAGAGGTACTGGATGACAAGGTTCATAATTTACTGAAAGGGAGCTGATTGTACTGATGTCAGATCCTTCTCCCTCTATCTCTAATGTACGTAAACCAGAAGGTAATTCATTGACCGCCATGCTGCAAGTACACAATGAGGAACATCGCTACTTGGAAGAGGTACTTACGGACCTCTCTACGTATGTTGATCACATTGTTATCGTTGATGATGCCAGTACAGATCGTACAGTCGAGATCTGTAAGTCATTTGAGAAGGTAATCAAGCTTGTACAGCTGCCAGCATCCTTATTTGCAGAGGAATGGAAATTACGTTCTATCCTGTGGCAAGCCGCTGCTTCTACTTCTCCCGACTGGCTGCTTGCTGTTGATGCTGATGAATTGTATGAAGAACGGGCCAAGCGTAATATACGAGGGCTTATTAATCAGAATCGTTATGACTCAGTCAGCTTTCGGCTCTATGATCTGTGGGGCAGCCGGCAGTATTACCGGGAAGATAACTTGTGGCAAGCACATAAAGGGGCAACCATGACACTTGTTCGCTTTTTCAAAGACTATCCCTACTTTTATCCCAAAATGCAGCATCATGTACCTCGGCTGCCGCTTACCTGTTCCGCGCTTCCAGGGCTTACCACAGACTTACGTATCAAGCACCTGGGCTGGTCAGGACCACTCGAAGAACGGGTTGAGAAATATGTCCGCTACAAAAAAATGGACCCGGAAGGGCGATGGGGAAATGTTGCCCAGTATGAGTCCATTCTGGATCTGAAACCCAACCTTCTGGAATGGAAGGAGGAAGATTAATTGTACGTCAGCATTCTTACGCACAGCTTTGCAGACGGATATAACCGTGATTTCGAGAGGCTATTTGGAGGCGGGCTGGAACGATATATCTACGAGCTCTGTCAGGTGATTCGCTCACTCGGTCATACTCCACAGGTTCATCAATTATCCTACTATGATTCTTTCCACCGCCATATTGAAGAGATTGAAGTGTTTGGATATGCTTATGATCCGCAGCGTATACCGGATGCATTTGAGGAGATGGCTTCAAAGGCAAAGGGTCCCCTCATTTATGCCAGCTGTATATGGCATCCGCTGCGTTATTCCCCGAATAGTCTCGGGATATGTCACGGAATTAATTGGGATCGCCCAAGTCTTCCAACTGAAGTGAAACAGGAAGTAGCGGTCTCAATACAACACGCTCTGGATCATTTAGAGACTATTGTGTCGGTTGACTCTCATTTTCTCACCTTTTGCAGAGCCGTTTGTACCTTTAACGATCCGCAGAAGATTATCTTAATTCCAAACGCAGTTGATACTCATTATTTCAAACCGCTGGAGTCTGCTTTAAAAGAAACAGAACTTGAAGAGCATACTTTACGCAAAAAAACCAATTACAGAAAGGTTCATCTTCACCAGTCAGAAGAGGAGCTTGAAGCAAGTGACGAGGAACAGCCGGGACGGATACGAATTCTTTTTCCACGTAGAATTAGTCTAGAGCGTGGAATCATTCCGATGATGCTTTCGGCTGACTATTTATTAGGTCTATACCCTCAACTCGAAATTGAGTTTGCAGGAGAGCGGGTACAGGGAAGCACCGTGGGCAGAGCTTTTGAAATGTGGATGAAGCATCATCCTCATAAAGCACGCATTTTTTCCAAAAGCTATCTTTTTGATGAGATGATTACCGCCTATCATATGGCAGATATCGCGGTTATTCCTACGATTTTCTCTGAGGGAACTTCCTATGCCTGTCTAGAAGCCATGAGCTGCGGACTTCCGGTTGTAGCAAGCAATGTCGGCGGTCTCAATGATCTAATACAGGATGGCAATAACGGCCTGTTAGTCTCACCTGAAGAATCTCATATTACAGCTGCCCTATGCCGCCTTATTGACGATGAAGACCTCCGGTTACAGCTTGGCAAGCAGGCACGGCAAACCGCACTTAGTTATGATGAAGAGAAGTGGAAATCGGCTTGGAAAAAGGTACTGATCCCCTTCCTCAGATAGCGTGACGTCTATCTAGACTACAATAGCACAAGCGGATGTAATTCAGACCTTTTCAGCGGTGTGCTGATTACATAGGTAAGAGCATTCCATCCGCAGCGTGCGATATGCACCTCTGAAGCGGGTATATATTTCTCCTGTTGTTCTTGTAGAAATGACCTTAGTTTCGTATCAGACAGCAGCTCATTTTCCCCAGGAATCATCCGGGTATGAAGAGCAATCCACAGCATATAGCAATGACTTTTCAGGATTTCATCCGGCTCTTGATCTCGTTTCCGTTCTCGTTTCCCTTCCCGCTGTAGTTCCTGCTCTAGCAAAGAACGCAGCTGCTCTACTACCCAAATCGGTGCATGAACGAGTGCCATCTTCATCGCTGGAGATAGGGCAGACAGCAGCATCCCAGGAGATGGATCACTGCGCAGCATAGAAGAAAAACCGTACCATGCACCGATACGAATGAACATTTGGCAGGCATCCGCGGCAGAGGAGAATCGATGCAATTGAGGTTTATCCAAACCAGTCTGCATGCCGCGATGCCCTAATTTGAGTGCAGTCTTGCTATATTCTAAGGCCGCTTGGATGGTTTCTGTCGGTTCACGGTGGGCTGGAGATTGTACCCACGGCTGAATATAACGGCAGGCCGTGCTGTATTCTCCGATCTGTGCTTGTAAAAGTGCTTCTATCCAGGGTTGGGCCAAAAAGGCACCCTGCAGGTCTTCTTTATGTTTTACAATCCAAGCTGGCTGTTGCAAATCGAGCATGAGATAAAATACGAGCAACTGTACTTTTTTCGGAATTCCATGCTTCTTCACCCAATCATTCAACTGCTCTATCTGCCCGGTACCAACAACAAGCGGAAGCCATCTCTGCCATGCCGGCACATAATCTGGTCGGTACTCAAGAGAAACCCTATAAGATTCACAAGCTTTCTTCCACTGACCTTGCCGCTCTAGCAGCATCCCTTGTAAATAAGCGGTCCGGTAAGTCCCCGCTCCCGACACCGAGGTATACTCCCTCGATATACACATACCATCCAGCACATGAAGAGCCTTGTTATCTTGTCCCTCATCCATGAGGAGTACAGCATGAAGCTCCTGTAGATCAGCAAAGTTAGGAAAAGCAGTCAGTCCTTGCTCAATCTGCTGCAGTGCATCTTTTGCCCGGCCTGTTTCTCTAAGTGCATACATCGTTTTTAGGAACAGATCGGAAGCATAACCTTCCGTAACAGGCAGACTCGCAAGCAGCGGTTCAAAGATAGGAAGTGCCTGCGAATAGTCTGCTTGCTGAAAATATTCTGTGCCCAGGGCATATAGCAGTTCTCTGTTTTTTGAATCAGCAGCCAGCGCCTCCTTAATAAGCCGAAGATTGCGCTCGGTTTTATTTTTTTGTTCAATAATATGGGTGAGGTAGCCGTAGTGAATAATTTCCAGGTCACAGCGCTTTAACTGCTGACCCGGCTTCGCTTGAACTGCAGAGGCAATCTGTTCGTGAATGGATCCGCTAAACTTTATTTCGGGATCATTACGAAACAACCGGCACACATAGTCTGTTACCTGCTCATCGCCTTGGTGTCCAAGTAGACTTTTGATTTGCAGTTCATATCCTGCAGCCGCTTCATCTGCACAAAGTGCACACAATTTTTCTTTCTGACCATCAGCAACACATTCATCTGCATCCAGAACGAGAATCCATGGCTTGGTAGCGAGTTTTAAAGATTCATTTCGTGCAGCTGCAAAATCAGACTGCCATGAATACGAAATGACCTGTGCGCCGTATTTTTCTGCTATGGAACAGGTTGCATCTACCGAGCCGGTATCGAGAATGATCACTTCCGATACCATATCAGCTACGGAAGACAAGCACTGGGAGAGAACCCATTCTTCATCTCTGACAATCATACAAAGGGACACAGGAGAATCTGGATTCATTCGCGTATAAGCCTCCTCTTATCCTTAGTGGATGTGATCTACCTAAATCCGTCTGGCCATGGAAGTCTAAGCCGAATATGCTGGACAAGACGAGTGTTCACATCACCATTTGCCTGCGTTTGGATTGCAGATAGATGCCCGTCTGCTGCCGAAACCATACTGCTTACATACTTCTTCGTTCCCACTAGAGCTGTCTCAGACAAGGCTTCTCTGTTCTTTTCTAAGATACTGCGCCAGACGCCTGTAATCCCTACAAACATCTCTCTCTTCCCCGCATGATCCGCTGCTTCCAGAAGTTCTGCAAAGCTAGACCAAGTCTCCTCGGTTAAAGGCTTTAACTCCTTATCTATCCCCTGTTCGATGAGGAGAATGGCCTGATCTTTAAAGACCTGCTTCTTCCCTGCACCAGAAGGGATATCTAAACTCCACATCAGCCAATCTTTCTCTTGTTCAGAAAAGTCAGGGTTCTCGTGCAGCAGACGAGCTGCACTCTCCCAATCCCCGCTCCGCCACCGCGCCATGGGCTTACTTACATGGATCGTCTTATGAAGAACGGACGGCTGATCCCATTCCTGCAAAATGGATAAGACAGCTAAGTAGCATCTGCTATCATTCAGGATTCCAATCATTTTCCACATTGCTTCTTGTGATTCTATACGAAAGCGTGCCTCGATAAGCTCTGGCAGTCGCTCCTCCTGTCTAGTAACCTGCAGGATACGGCAGATCCGGTATAACGGCGGAAGCAGACTTGGCTTATACCGAACTGCCTCGACATAGGCATCTACGGCTTCTTCGAGCGCTTCTCTTTGTTCCGCATACTGACCTAGCATATAGAGCGTTTGGAAGGTGCCGATCCCTTCCTCTGTATGGTACATCTCCGCTGCAGGCCCCATATGGAGGGCTTCTTGAAGAATCTTTTCGGCCTCCTCTGTTCTCCCGAGCGTATTCTGGGTAAAGGCCTCAGCATGCAGCAGATCTGTATAGCCCGGGTACAGTCTACGCCCTTCCGCAATCTTTTCCATTGCCTCTCCCCATTGCCCAAGTGCCTGCAGACATCGCACTTCATATTTAAGAACCAAATGCGCATAACTGACACGTGCGGGGTCTAAGCCGCTCCATGACTTCTGAAAACACCTTAACGCCTGCTGTAGTTCCCCCATTCGTAAGTACTCCACACCCAGATTGTAATCATGAAACGGATTCCCAGGATCTTCTTCGATAATTTGCTGGAGCAGCTCCATATTTCGATTCACTTTGTTCTTAGCAGAGACAATCGTCTCGCTGTACCCGTAATGATGAATAATTACATCGGTCATATGAAAATGAGCTTCTGTCCGTTGACTCACAATGGATTCGGCGATCTGTTCATGAATTCTTCCCTGAAAACGGTACTCTGGTCGATGCCGAAACATACGAAGTACCGGATTAATCGTGACTCCACCCGAACCGTTTCCTGTATAATTATGGATTTGTAAAAAGTAACCTTCGATCCCATCCTGCTGCGCCCAAATCGGAAGTTCTCTTGCTCCCTGTTCATCTATTCTTTCATCTGCATCAAGAAACAGAATCCAGTCACCGGCAGCTGCCTCAAGCCCCGCATTTCTAGCCGCCGCAAAATCATGAGACCACGTAAAGTGGACGATAGAAGCGCCGTAACTTTCTGCGAGCTGAACCGTGTTGTCTGTTGAACCCGTATCCACAACGATGATTTCATCAACAGCTCCCTGTACACTTTCAAGACATGCGGGCAGCATTTGTTCCTCATCTTTTACGATCATGCATAGAGAAATGGTTTGACTCGGCAATTCTCACACCCCTCTCCTTCTTGCCTGACCGTCCCAAGCTGTTTTCCAGTTCAGGTCATCTAACCTTTGCAGACTGCCCGTGAGATCGGCAACATCCTGAGCTAAGGTAGCATATGTGCTTTCTGAGGTTTTTGCAGTTTCAGTATTCAGCATTCGTACAGCCGCTTCTCTTGCCAGTTGCAAGCAGCTGGCTGCTGCCCCTATCCTAGCGCGGTTATGATCTTTGGATAGTGTGACTGCCTGCTCAAATAAAGCAAGGGACTCCGAGTAGTTCGCACGGTCATACATAAATTCGGCCAGGTGAGACATCCCCTCTAAATGAAGGTGCCCTTTTGCTAATTGCTCTAAGTACTGCTCTGCTGCCTCCAATCGGTAACCGTGTTTATATAAAAGATCCGCTGCTGTACCAGGTGACAATAACCCAGCCTTTTTCATGAATAGCAGCAGATCTTTCTGCCCGCAGGCTGCCGCTCGGTCCGCTAGTTTCTCTGCTTTCTGAAGTAGTATTCCTAAATCCAGCTGAGGAAGATCTTGAGTTTCATTCTGCTGTTTTATGTTTAACAACTGCCGCTCTATCTCCAAATAGAACACGCTGTCCTCATTACTATGCTTATAGAACACTTGCGGTAATGGCTCAGCACAGGACCATGAACAGATCGCCCAGTCCATTACGGCTAAATCTATTTGCTTCTGATCGTATGGAGATATCGGCAGATTACTGAATTCCTCAGTAAGTCCCTTGATTCGCTCTAATAACAGCTGGGATCGCTGTATTGCTTGGGGCTTTCTTTGGGTCTGAATCAGACAGGCGCGGGCCCAGCTTTCCTCTTCTATGCCAATGGATTGCACAGGCAGAATGGATAGAGCCGCTTCATATGCTCCGCACGACATGAGTGCATAAGCCGCCTTTTGCAGATGTCCGGGGTTCTCTCTGTCGATTAACTCCACTAAAACTTGCTGAATAGAGGGATCTGCTATCCCTTCTTTTTGCAGCAAATCAGCTAACCCGCTTATCGCCGGAAGATAACCTTGATGTGCCTTTATAGCAGCCCGGTAGTGATCCTCTGCATCGGATGATCTCCCCTTGCGTTTATCTATTTCTGCCATATGGGTGAGTGGAATATAGCTGTCTGCCCCAGCCTCCGTAACATAAAGTGCAACTTGGTTCTGGGTAGAAATAGAGGACTTCACTGCTTTTTCAAAATAGCCATAAGCTTGCTCAGACATCCCGTACTCCTGTTCAACAAGCCCAAGCAGAGTGTAAAGATCAGGATAATCTCTATACCGCCTGATTTCTGCCAGCAATAAATTCCTTGCCTGTTCTAACTCCTGGTTTGCATAAAGCAGCTTTCCTAAGTCCCGTACTAAAGTCGCTCGGTATGGAGCATTCACGGGGCTGCTACTTAGTGCCTGCAAGAAAGCTATTCTAGCCTGCTCCCTATCTTCTAATTGGCAGTACGTTACCCCAAGATTGTAGAGATGAAAAGCATCATCCGGGTTTATTAGTAGCGCCTGCTGGATTATTTTCAAATTACGCAGAGCCGTCTGTCTACTCTCAATGACCGCAGGAAGATACCCATAATGATTCACTTTCAGCGGACAGATGGAAGGAGGCATGGAGGCTGTTTTTGTCCTAGTCGAAGAGCATTTCACTCCATGCCCTATATTCAGCCGAATATTCAGTCCGATCTCTCCCAAAGACTCTTGATCTGCTTGAACAAGCTGTTCGTGAATCAGCCCTTCATACCGGTAACCATATCTATTTCGAAACACGCGCGGTGCAAAATAATGAATACACTCCTCGGGACCAGATCCCGTCCAGTTCACAAGTTCAATCAGACACTGGCTTCCTTCTTCCTGACTCAGAAACTCCTTAATCTCTTCCTGCCCGGCTATCACCTGTTCATCTGCATCCAGCACTAGAATCCAATCTGTATTTGCATGCACTAACCCTGCATTACGGGCTTTTGCAAAGTTATGCTCCCACGGACTGCGAATTACCGTCGCTCCGTACTCTTCTGCTATGGCAATAGACCGATCGGTAGAACCCGTATCGACAATAATCAGCTCATCAGCCAGCGTATGAACCTGTTCCAAACATGCGCCTAGCCATTTTTCTTCGTTATATACAATCAGGTGAACTCCCAAAGTAGGAATACTCATCGTGAACTCTCCCCCGGTTACAAAAAAAATACATGGGCCTCTGTTGAGGCTCCATGTACGTATATGTGTGCAGCGCTTATTATGTGCCTTGTCCGTTGAAATACACACTAATGGTGGCAGGTATTCCTGGCGTGCTGGATCTATAAGCAAGCCTTGTATATTTGAGAAAACGCTGCGGAACAAGCACATCAACAGATCCTGCAGCAATTCCTGTAACTGTATCCACATCAGTGAACCAGTTCGTACCATTCGCGCTGATTTCAACCCTTGCATCCGCACTGCCTGTTGTCCCTGAGTTATACACAAAGAAAGAGTAGGTTCCAAACACACTTGTCGTGACTGGAGATAGCGGGGTGTAAGCATCCGCTGTAGTAATGCCAAGCGTCGGAATTTCCTGAAAGCTTTTCTGTGATATGGATGTAATACTATCTAGTCTTCCGGCTGTAATGGTTGCTCCGAGTACACTTGTGATCGTACCGTTCAGCAAACTCGATAGAGTTCCTGCTGTGATGGTTGTTCCCAGTACACTCGTTATCGTCCCTGCGGTAATTGTGGTTCCTAGTACACTCGTCAGCGTTCCCGCTGTTATCGTTGCTCCGAGCACACTTGTCAGTGTTCCATCCAACAAGTTCGTGAGTGTACCTGCAGTGACTGTGGCTCCTAGCACTCCCGTTATCGTCCCTGCGGTAATTGTGGTTCCGAGTACGCTCGTCAGCGTTCCTGCTGTGATCGTTGCTCCGAGTACACTTGTCAGGGTTCCATCCAACAAGTTCGTGAGTGTA